>CAKSKO010000238.1 GCA_934465125.1 uncultured Eubacteriales bacterium | reverse complement strand
ACTGTAAAGTGCAGGATATACTTATATATAAGAAGTAGCCCTCAATTTGAGAGCTACTTTTTTCTACTCTTCTATATCATCCTCGCGGGGAAGTGTTGCATACATTTGACACAATAAGGATTCCCCTAATTGAATGTTATGTAAATCCTCTATCAGCATATCAATCGCCTCTTGCTTCTCATTTGATGCATTGGTATTTCGAGGCTTTAACATCTGATACTTCCCTGAATAAGTAAGTACTGCCCATTGTTCAATAAGAACTGGCTGGTCTTGGAGTAGTTTTCCATTTTTTTGTAAGTATTTTTCAAAAAACTCTAAACACAATTTCGCATTCCATGTTTTATCAAAATTTTCAGTTACTAATTCCCAAAACTCATCATTTTGCACGAATTTTTCATAATAAAGTTCGTTAATCTCCCATACTTTGCCAATTCCAGTTGTGAGTAAATCAATATCACACAGTAAATCAGAACATATTGTATTTATGATGGATTGGGACAACTCGTTATCTGGATTCAAGGTACGATTTTTTTTGTAAGAATCAATTTTCTTTTCGAAAAAATGCTCTTCATATTCAATATCATCCCATAGAGAATTATTATCAACAAATTGGTTATATTTGCTAAACAATGCCTTACCGATCTTACTTAGTGTAAACTGAGAATTCGTATACTTATTTGCAAGTAAGAAACGATTCAAGTTGTATCCGAAAAATTCTTCATTTCCTTTATTAAGTTTTAAAATGATACGATCTACGCAGGCTTTATAGTTAGATTTTAATGATTCATATTTCTTTTGAATTTCTTTTTTTTCTCCAAAATCAACAATTCTGGAAAAATCTCTAACTTCTTTCTCTGTTCCGATCATATAGAATTTATCAAAATCCATATTTGTCTCCTTTTATCAAATGGAACTTTCTCGCTTTAAAACGAGAAATTTTTCGACACATTCGTTAAGATAGTGTATTTATTGAAAAGCTGGTAGACTGCCTTTAGAAACAAAAAACAAAGCACTTCGGAAAGGAGCAACACATGAATCGAAATCGTCCACCGCCTACGGAAAGCATTTGAAATTGAGCCGCTTCCTGCGGCAACAGAACGCGGCTCACGGGGATGAAGCCCCAGAAACTTTAATAACAATATTATTATATCATAGGAGGTCTACTATGAGTAGCAGAATAAAAATCAATTCATCAATCTGTCAGCGACCGCTGGATATTTTAAACAGCTCAAAGGTCAGCGACACAACGATGATGCTGGTAAACGTGCGACCAGTTCCAGTCTATGAAGAAGGGACTCGCACCGATAAAATTGAAAGTCATCTTTATGACTGCGTTGATCTGTTTTCTTTTGACCGAGTCGCAATCAAGGTAGAGGAAACGAAGCCGCTTATCGACCCGGATGAATTACTGGAACGTCGAGAAAATGGTGAAAAGATTTTTGTCGAAATTATTGGGGGAACAGTTACAGCTTATTACGCTGAACGCACAAACTCAATCGAAGACAGTTTCAAAGCCAAAGCAGTAAGAATAGCAACTAATCATGCAGATTAATCGGAAAGGAGGAAGGGGAGCATTAGCTCCCCAAACAAAGACATGGCATATTACATTTTTTTGATTATAGTATGTGCTTTTGCTTCCGTCGGTCTTTTGACGGTTGGCGGGTATAGTTTTTACAAAAGAAAGAACCTGAAATCCTTAGAGCAGGGAATCGCTCATTTTGAGTACTGGATTATTGAAGGAATAAAAAAAATCGGTTCCGCGTTGTTCTGGTGGGTGATGGAAGAAACTGGACATACGAAACCTGAGAAGATCATCAATCAGGGCTTGTATTTAGCAAATGAAGACTTGAACAACTTAAAAAACTGGCTCGGTGAAAAAGTGTTTGAAGTTCCAGTCCTTGAAAGCTATTTACAGGAAAGCGACTGCCTGTTTTTCAGTTTCACGGCTGTTGGCTTGAAAGCAAAATATCAGGACATTGAACACGAACAGTTTCTCCGACTGATCGAGCACAGTGTCCAGTCCTATTATCTGGATACCAGACAGCAGAAGGTTTTCATTAAGGTATTTATTGCAACTCCTACACGGGTGCAGTTTGCAATTCCGTTATCAGGTCTGGGACTTAAATATCTGAATTCACAGGAGCAGATACAGGCATCATTGACAGACAATACAGCACCGGATGAAATCGAACCCTTAGAAGAGGAATTTCATATCTTCGATGATGAGGACAAGGAATGAAGCTCGGTTATCTGATGGAAGAGTATCAGAACGCGGGTATTAAAGTTCCTTTGAATATTCAGCTGGAAAAAAAGACTTCTTCTGTTCTGATTGCTGGGAAGTCCGGCTCAGGTAAGAGCCTGTCTGCCCGCTGGTACATAGGAAATTTACTGACAACGGGAGAAAGTGCTGTATATATCGCCGACTACAAGGGTGGAGAGGAATATGAATCATTTGAAGGTTCATCGTCTTATGCTTCTGGTAGCGATGCAGTCACAATGATTCAGGATTTCTATGACTTCTTTGTTT
>CAKSKO010000237.1 GCA_934465125.1 uncultured Eubacteriales bacterium | reverse complement strand
CGGCAGCAGTGAAGCTTTTGGTCGCAAACAATACGTTTCCACCTGTCATTGCAGAAGTCAAAGAAGCAGTCCTGAAAGTTCGAGGAGACACGGGAATGGATGAATACAAGGCTTGGGAGATTGTCAAGAAAACGTTGGAAGAAAGCTACTACCATCCAGCAAAAGGATTCCGTGAATTACCGGATGAGATCAGGCAAATTGTCGGGTCTCCAAGCCGACTCAGAGAGTGGGGAATGATGGATTTTAACACGCTGAACACCGTCATAGCTTCCAATTTTATGAGGATGTATCGGTCAGTTGCAACGGCGAAAAAGGAGCGTCAAACGCTGCCAATCGACGTTAAAATGCTGATGGATGCACAGAATCCAAAGGAGCTGGAATCGGGGGCCTAAATGGGATTTAACACCTTGATTGAGAGCCTGATTAAGAAAGCCAGAGCAGATCAAAGCGTGTTTTGCCAGACGGATTATGCAATAGAGGGAGAGATTTTTTGCAAGGCTTGCAACAAGAAAAAGTTAGCAAAAATTAAGCTGCCCAATAGCCTTTTCGGGGCGGCGCTCGACAAAGAGAAAACAGGATATCTCACAGTGGTATGCAGCTGTGACTGCAATAAAAGCGGGAGAGAACTCGAGAGGATGAGACGGGCAAAAAGCGACTATGAGAAATACAAAAACCATCGTGACGAAGAAAGCAAACAGAGCCCAATTACAGCTGACGATGATCTGCCGTTTTAACGGAGGCTTGAGATGGAGTTAAAGCAAGTGAAGCGTCAGCTGGGGCAAGTTGTGCAGTATAAAGGGACAAGCTACTTCTTCTCCGGCTGTACGATAAGACGCAAGAAAACCGGAGCCTTTTATTATCAAGCGGAACTAAGCTCTCTTCATGCGAACTCGGTGCTTGTTTGTGAGTTAGAAAAAGTAGAGGTGGTTGAAGAATGAACAGTAAAATTGAATTTGTTTTACCCATTAAACCGACCGGGGAATTGGGACTAAATAGCCTTTACAGCACGAACAAGCATTGGGCGAAAAGGAACAAACAGGCCAAAGCGATCCATGAGTCTGTCAGAAATGCAATGAAGAGCCAAGGGATTCAAAAAGAACTTTTTGAACTTCCGGTAGCTGTCGATATTGCATACAACAGCCGGCTTGATATTGATAATCACGGATATTTGGCAAAGCTAATCATCGACGGGATGAAAGGTTATGTAATCCAGGATGATAGCAAAAAGTACGTCAGGAAATTGACGCAGGAATTTTGGAACCAACCCGGAATAAAAGTGAGGGTATTGAGTGAATGAAAGAAAAAATAACGGTAATTGTCTATGCAGAAGTTGGAAACCAGGACGACTATTTTGCGATCAAAGAGGATCTCGCGATGATGTTAGAAAATCATGCAGATGTTAAATTTATCGACATCAAATCGAATTTCTGCAATCCGAAGCAATTGGAGATATGAGAATGAGAAACGTACATAGAGAAACCTGTGAAGGTTGTTTTTTATTACGATTGCTTAACTTCAAGAGGTAGTTTCAGGACCAGAATTTGAAGCTATATTCTAAAGACAGGTAAGCCCCGAGGATGCAGTCTGGCAGACTGCGACAAATATACAAAGAACAAGGAACAGGAGAATTTGATGGATCATCAATACGAATTTTGTAAGTTTAATAGAAAGCCCGACTGTAAAATTTTAACGGAGATGCTTTGTCAAACAAAAGGGAAGTGCAGCTTTTTCAAAGCAAAACTGTTGGAAGAATTAGAGGTGTCAAAAGATGGAAACCAAAAGGATTATTGAGGAGCAAGGCAAGTGAAGTGTAATCTATCTTTAAATCGTCGAATGAGTCAAAAACAAAAAAATGAACTGCAAAAATACATAGAAAATGAAGCGTACAAGTATGTACTAAAAGAAAATCGAGATTGTATACGAAGAATGTACAAATTAATAGCGATTCACCTAAATGAAAAACACGGATTCGGCAAGAAGCGAATCATCGATCTGTTTGAGGCTTGTGGGAAAAAAGCTTTAGAAATACAAAAACAAGATGAAGTGTTTTGGAAACATGTTGACGATATTGTTATCAATCAAATTGGCTTGGATTTTGAGGAAGAAAACTATGCTGTGATGGATAAATAAAAATCAAAAGGAGCGATGCACAATGTCAAATTATGAAGGAAAATATGTAATTGTAAGAGGAGATAGATCGGGAGTGTTTGCAGGGATATTTAAAGAGAAAGATGGTCAAGAAATAACACTCACAGATTGCCGGAGGCTATGGTATTGGGCGGGGTCTGCAAGTATATCACAGCTTGCAGTAGATGGAACGATCGCACCAGATAAATGCAAATTTACCGTTTCAGTTGATGAAATTATGATAATGGATGCTATTGAAATAATACCTTGTGCTGATAAAGCCGAACAATCAATAAGAGGGGTTAAAGAATGGCGGCAATAGAAAAAATAAAAGAGTTTTTAAGATCTGATATTTGCTCTGGCTATGGCTATGGCTCTGGCTATGGCTATAGCGATGGCTCTGGTTC
>CAKSKO010000236.1 GCA_934465125.1 uncultured Eubacteriales bacterium | reverse complement strand
ATTTTATGGTTTATTTTATTCCAAATTGGGGACAGATTCAAAACCTTGAACACAGTATCAGCGAAAAAGATTTTCCGGAATTGACTATAATTCAAAAACGTCTGGTACTATCTTTTAACGATTTAAAGGAAAAAATACTAATTTTCGAAGCAGGCCTTGATGATCGGGCAATTGAACTTACTAAATTTGCGCTTTTTGATGTCCTCACTAAAAAAAGAAATCAACCAGTTTGTATGGGTTTCTTCTGTTCATTGGATCAATCATCAGACCATCTAAAATTTTCTTTTTTTTCTGACGACGAGTCGGAACCTTTTTTTCAGAGCACTCGCATGCAAGTGTACTACAAATCGCTCGATATCATTACAAAGTTTTCAGGCGACGATGATATCAAAACTAAATTTCAAAAAATAGATTCCGCCTTTGCCGCAAAAATTTTGATTAAACACCGTAACAGTTTAGAAAAATAAGAGTTACATTACGTTAAAAAACTTACTTCGTTTAAAAATAAACAGTTGGAAGAACCTACCTTATGAAGATTCTTTCCAACTGTTTTATTTCTACCATTTTTTGAGACCTTTCAGAATAAGGGTATTTTACTAAGCTTTTAAAAGTTGCGTCATTTCCTCTGAAATTCGTTTTTTAAGAAAAGTCGCATCCTCATAGTCTTTTCCAACCGATGTCACATATACCTTGATTTTGGGTTCTGTTCCAGACGGACGAATGATAACTTCGCTTCCCCCTTCGAGCGAATAGGATAGCACATTCGATTTTGGAAGCGTAATCCGCTCCTTATCTCCTGTTACGATATCTTTGGTCAAGGAAGTTTCATAATCCTTAATACGGATTATCTTGATCCCAGCAATCGAAGAAGGAGACTCTTTCCTAAATGAAGCCATGATTTCCTGCATTTTCTTCATTCCGGCAGCACCTTCGAATTCAAAGTTGAGTGTCGTATTTTGATAATAACCAAACAAATCGTACAGTTCATTTAATACATCGCAAAGAAGTTTTCCTTGCTTTTTATAATATGCAGTCATTTCACAGATTATCATGGATGCAACTACTGCGTCTTTATCGCGGACATATGTGCCAACAAGATAACCGTAGCTCTCTTCAAATCCAAAGACAAAACGGTTTTCTTCCTGTTTTTCTTCAAGGCGTAAAATTTGTTCGCCGATATACTTAAATCCTGTCAATACATTACGCAGTTCACAGTTATACTTCTGTGCAATCTTTCCAATTAACTCGCTTGAAACGATTGTTTTCACAGTAACTGGATTACTCGGTAGAGTCCCCTTTTGCTTGCGGCAAGAAAGGATATAATGAAGCAGTAAAATTCCAACTTCATTACCCGTCATCAGTCGATAATTTTCTTCCCTGTTCTTTACTGCGATACCAACACGGTCGCTATCAGGATCTGTTGCTAAAACGAGATCCGGTTTTTCTTTCTCCGCCAGCTTCAGCGCCAATTGCAATGCTTCTTGAAACTCCGGATTCGGATACGGGCAAGTTGGGAAATTCCCATCCGGATATTCCTGTTCTTTCACTACTATAACATTTTTTACACCAATGCGGTCAAGAATACTCCTTACAAGCTTATTCCCTGCACCGTTGAGAGGTGTATATACTACCTTTAGCTGGGCGTCGTTGCAAATGCCTTGATTGATGCTTTGCGCTGCAACACAGTCAAGATAATTCTGATAAAAGGAATCTTCTATAAAGGAAATTTCCCCGTTTTTGACAGCTTCTTTGAAATCAGTTGTTTTCACCCCACTGAACATATCAACCTTCTGAATCTCCGCATACACAGCGTTGGCGTCATTATCGGTCATCTGGCATCCATCAAATCCATAGCACTTATACCCATTGTATTTGGCAGGATTGTGGCTGGCTGTTATCATAATTCCAGACTGACACCTAAATTCTCTCACGGCAAACGATAAAACAGGCGTCGGCTGAAGTTCTGTTGTAAGATAAACAGAAATCCCATTTGCTGCAAGAACTCTCGCTGCTTCTTTTGCAAAAAAATCCGCTTTGATTCTAGAATCATAAGCAATTGCAACTGACGCTGTTTGGTACTTCTTTTTTAAATAATTTGCTAGACCTTGTGTTGTGCGCCGGACAGTATAAACATTCATGCGGTTTGTTCCCGCACCAATCACTCCCCTAAGCCCTGCTGTTCCAAATTCAAGTTCTTTATAAAAACGATCGTATATTTCTTCGTCTTGTCCTTTAATATCTTTTAGTTCATTAATAAGATCCTTATCATCTTTTGCATTTTTGATCCATAAGTCAAAAAGTTCATTTACTGACAATCAAATCATCCTTTCCAAATTTTAAATTCTTCTTTCCTATTATTCTAGCATATCATCATACTTGTTTCAATCGCATTCCCATCATATGTCTACCGAATTTCCTTTATGTGTCTCTTTAAAATAATGGTAAATTTTCCAAAAAAAACTTGTAAAACAATCTGTATACTACTTCCAATCCTGCGGATAATAAATAACGTACTCAAAAGAATTTTATCCTCAGGAGGTAGTCATACAT
>CAKSKO010000235.1 GCA_934465125.1 uncultured Eubacteriales bacterium | reverse complement strand
GTGTGAATCAAGTGGCAAACGGAGTGGTCTCGGTTATTGTCTCAGCCGTGTTTATAATATTTAATATTAAGTACTTTGACAAACGAAAAAACCTTTTTACAAATTAAGACTATGAGAACGAAAGGATTAATAATACCATGAAACGAATTATTGCAAGTATTCTCACATTGCTGCTATTGCTCTCTTTGTGTGCTTGTGGCGGCAACAAAGAAAACAACAAAACGGAAACAAATAATCAAACTTCCGCTACCGAAAGCAAAAAGCAGGAAGAAAGCACAGCCGGTGAAACAGTGACAGAACCGGAAAAAACCTTTGATACTGAAAATACTGAAAAGTTGTATTTAAGATTTACCACTATGACCGACGAAAAAACAAATGAATTTGAATATGCGTTTGATCAAATCACTGATGATACATACCTTTTATATGTCTCAAACGGTATGTTGAAAAATAATGAAATCGTATATGAAGTCGGAGACACCGAAATTAAAAAATATGAAAAATCCGCACTGCAAGAGAAATTCTCTTTAACAACATTATCTTATGAGGAAGCCAAAAATGAAGTGGACACTCATATGAAATTGGTGGCTATGTTCTTGAATGGATTTGAGGGCGCTAAAGGATTGGAATATAAAAAGCAGGGCGATTTCAACGCTCCCGGGACAGGCGAAGCTTGGATGTATGATGTTTATGAAGACGGCAAAAAAATTGCCGAAGTAATGATTAATAAGGAAACAGGGCTGTATTCAAAAATTAAGATGGAAGATGGGTCAATGACTTATACCCTTAGTGAATACAAATTAAGTGGTTTTACCATTCCCGAATACAAGTGATCTATTGCACGGAGGAAATATAATGAAAAAGATACTGTCTATATTGCTGATCGCTGCACTGCTGATTTCGTCTGTTACACTTTTATCATCGTGCTCAGCAAAATCGAGCGAAGGTCTGGAGTTTAAATCAAACGGAGACGGAACATGTGACTGGATCGGGCTTGGAACTTGTCAAGATACGGAAATTGTTGTTCCCGAAAAAAACGGTGAAGAAACCGTGGTATCAGTTGCAAAAGAAGTGTTAGGCAGAAAAAAAGGAATCACCAAAGTTACGTTGCCGGATACAGTAAAAACACTCCAAGAGAATGCGCTTGCATATAATGATGATCTGGTCGAAATAGATTTCGGAAAAGGGTTGGAGTCCATCGGCGATAATGCTGTTGGATACTGTGAAAAGCTAAAAATTGCAACTTTGCCGTCCGGTCTGAAATCAATTGGGCGTAGTGCTTTTACCTCTGATTCCTCTCTTACTGAAATTGTGATTCCGGAAGGAATAGAAGAGATCGACAGTTATGCGTTTGCTTATACCGACGGAGTGAAAAAAATCACTATTCCGGCATCTTTGAATGAATTTAACATGTCTGATTTTTCTTCAAAGTCTCTCGAGGAAATCAATTTTAAGGGAGAGTATAAGTATTTTTATCTGAGTAAATCTGATTCTGACGGATATTATGGCGCTATTTGCCAAGATAATAAGAAATCGGATTTGAGCAATCTTTACGATGAAATAACTGAGAAAAGTTATAACTCTATTATTTGCCTTATTCTTAATAAGCAGAGTATAAAGCTCAACGGAAAAGAAATCAAATTATCAACAGACACTGCAACGGGCAAGTATATACAACAAAACAATATGTATCAATTTGAAATTGCAGAGAATAACGAAGTTATTATCAGTTATGGCGTCCGTGAACTTGCAGAAATTGCGCGACTGGAATATCAAATTGATAATTCATCCGGGGCGTTTGTTGTAAAAGGCAGCGGAACAAATAATGGGAATTCAATAGATATTAACGGTAAGATAATTCCGTTGGGAGATAAAATATTTGTTGATATGACTTTGGGTTCAAGGGATGCCATTTCAGGTGTTTATTCGATAAACTGACAATAAATCGGACAAAATACAACGAGTTCATACCTCATATGCTATATACGGCATATGAGGTATGTCAGTTTATGCCGGTGTTGATATTATATTAAATTCTGATATAATTGATATAAGACAGACAAAGGGAGAAGTAATAGAATGCCGCTTCAAATAGTACGAAATGATATAACCAAAATCGAATGTGACGCGATAGTCAACGCTGCCAATTCAACCTTGCTCGGCGGCGGAGGTGTTGACGGCGCAATACACAGAGCCGCAGGAAAAGAATTATTGCTCGAATGTAGTAAGCTCGGTGGCTGCAAAACCGGTCAGGCGAAAATTACAAAGGGGTATAATTTGCCCTGCAAATATGTAATCCACACCGTCGGTCCGAAGTGGAACGGCGGAAATTCCGGCGAACGGGAGCAGCTTGAATCCTGCTACCGTGAATCGCTCAAATTAGCGTTTGAAAACAAGTGCGAGATTGTCGCTTTTCCGCTGATTTCATCAGGCATATACGGCTATCCGAAGGAAGAAGCACTACAAGTGGCGGTAAATGAAATCGGCAAATTCCTGCTCGGTCACGATATGCTTGTATACATAGTGGTATTTGACAAGGATTGCTTTCAGGTAAGCAAAAAGCTGA
>CAKSKO010000234.1 GCA_934465125.1 uncultured Eubacteriales bacterium | reverse complement strand
GGTTAAGCTTTTTGCTGTGCTTTCGATGCTGCAAGGGAAGAGAGTATCAAATCTACCGAAGAAACATTCGAATTTTTAAATATAATATAGAGCAATGTCAATTACCTTAACAAAATAAGTTTTTCTTCGAATAGATGCGCAGATACTTCGTTTGTGTATTGAAGAAGAAGGATATTCTAGTTTGGAGGAAATAGAGATGAAAAATCTGAAAATTACAGTCAACGGTACTTCCTATGATGTACAGGTAGAGGAGATGGATGCATCAGCTGCACCGGCACAAAACATTCCGGAAGTGGTGCCTACTCCTATTGCGGCAGTACCGGCGCGAAAGCAAGAAGAGAACAAACAAGCTCCAACAGAGGAAAAGGCAGCAATTGATGCTTCTGAAACGGTAAATGCTCCGATGCCGGGGACAATTGTGTCTGTTCATGTCACAGCGGGGCAAAAGGTTGCAAAGGGAGACGTTTTGGTAATTTTAGAAGCGATGAAAATGGAGAACGAAATTATGTCCCCACGTGATGCAGTAGTAGCGGATGTGAATGTAAGCAAGGGTGAGAACGTGAATTCAGGTACTCCGCTTATTTCCTTAAAGTAGGGGGGACGGTATGAAAAAGAAAAAAATAGCAATAACAGAAACAGTTTTGCGTGACGCTCACCAATCTTTGATTGCAACCAGAATGTCGATTGATGAGATGCTCCCAATTTTAGAAAAACTCGATCAGGTGGGATTTCATTCCTTAGAATGTTGGGGAGGAGCGACGTTTGATGCCTGCCTACGCTTTTTGAATGAAGATCCGTGGGATAGACTGCGCACAATCCGACAGAAATGTCCGAATACAAAACTTCAGATGCTCTTTAGAGGGCAGAATATGTTGGGATACCGCCATTATGCGGATGATGTGCTGGAGTATTTTGTGCAGCGGTCTGTTGCAAACGGGATTGATATTATCCGAATCTTTGATGCGCTCAATGACATTAAAAATCTTGAAGTCGCGATCAAAGCGGCAAAGAAAGAAAAAGTACACGCACAGGTTGCGATTTCTTATACGACAGGGCCTGTCTTTACACATAAATATTATGTCGAGTATGCAAAACGAATTAGAGATGCAGGAGCCGACTCTATCTGCATTAAAGATATGGCGGCGCTTTTGACCCCGTATGAAACCGAGGCGCTTGTCAAGGCAATCAAAAAAGAAGTGAAGCTCCCATTGCAGCTGCATACGCACTATACTTCAGGTCTTGCGTCGATGTGTATGATCAAGGGAATTGAAGCCGGTGCTGACATGATCGATACCGCGATGTCGCCATTGGCGCTCGGAACCTCTCACGCCCCCACAGAATCGATGGTGGCTGCACTGAAGGGAACAGGGTATGATACCGGCCTTGATTTAGTGCTTTTAAACGAGATCAGAGACTATTTTATGACGCTTCGGCAAAAATATCTTGATAATGGCCTTTTAGATCCTAAAATGCTTGCGGTTGACGCGAATGCATTGATTTATCAGGTTCCTGGTGGAATGCTTTCAAATCTTTTGTCGCAGTTAAAGCAGGCGGGAAAAGCGGATCAGCTTCAGGACGTTTTAAATGAAGTGCCGCAGGTCCGAAAGGATTCCGGTTACCCTCCTTTGGTAACGCCTACTTCGCAAATTGTTGGGACGCAAGCGGTGTTTAATGTTATCACAGGCGAGCGGTATAAGATGTGTACAAATGAATTCAAGGCGCTTGTTGCTGGGAAATATGGAACAACACCAATGCCGATAGATCCGAGGTTCAGGAAGAAAATTATCGGGGATGAACCGGCGATCGATTGCCGACCGGCAGACTTATTAGAACCAGAGCTAGAAAAATTGCGTGCAGAGATTCCGGAATGGATCGAGCAGGAGGAAGACGTTCTTTCCTATGCGCAGTTCCCCAAGGTGGCACTCGATTTCTTTGAAAAAAGGCGCAACAAAAAGTATGCAATCGACGGGGAGCATGTCGACATGGAGAAAAAAGTGCATCCTGTTTGATGAAAAATAAATTAATGGTAAGAAAGCATCCTATGTTTTTATAGGGTGCTTTTTTACTGTTTCGATAAGTAGTATAGACAGATTTATGTTTTTTTAAGTTCTTTGTTTGATAGAATATAATAAAAAACGTATAGCATGTTTACTTATGGTTTGAAGTAGGAGGAAGTTGACAAAAAATAGTGACGGATGGTACAATAATACGAAAAGTCAATGGCATTTTACGGAATCGATATGCGTATCAGAGCCAAGAATGTTTTACTCTAGTTTTTGAATTGGGATGGTAATAAATGGTCAGAAGTATGACTGGATATGGTAAATGCGAGAAAGCAATTGGAAACTATATAATTTCAGTTGAAATCAAATCTGTTAATCACAGATATTTTGAATGTTCTTTTCGAATACCGAAGGGATATCATTTTTTAGAAGAAGAGCTTAAACTAAGAATCCAAAAAAAACTTTCTAGAGGAAAAGTGGAAGTATCAGTAACGATTCAGCCCATAGAAGAAGAGGGAACGCAGGTACTAGTTAACCATTCCTTGGTTTCCGGGTATATTGGGG
>CAKSKO010000233.1 GCA_934465125.1 uncultured Eubacteriales bacterium | reverse complement strand
GAGTTCGGACAGTTTAAAGAATGGGATTTTAGTTCCGAGCTTGATTGGGGACTTCTCGAGTATCCTGCTCACCAGCAGATGCAGTCTTTCTTTAAAGCGGTCAACCATTTTTATCTTGATAGTCGACCTCTTTGGGAGATTGATTTCTCTTGGGAAGGATTTTCCTGGATTTCTAATGATGATTATACACAGAGTGTCATTAGTTTTCGAAGGATCGATCGAAGTGGAAAAGAAATTATTGCGGTATGCAATTTCCAGCCTGTACTGCGTGAAGAGTACAGAATCGGGGCGCCGATCGATGGCACATATGCGGAAATTTTTAATTCTGATGCAGAAGAATTTGGCGGTTCTGGTATAACAAATGGCAATACAATTCGTGCAGAAGAAAAACCGATGCATGGATATGAGCAATCAATTTTGTTAACGCTTCCTCCTATGTCAGTTATTTTTCTCAGATGTGTTCGTAAGAAACCACAAAAAAGAGCAAAAGGTACAACAACAAAAAAAGCGAAGCCAACAACGAAAAAAAATAACAAAAGTAAATAAAGTATGAGTGAGGAGGAATTAGCATGTTTCCAAAGCAAGAGGTTGTTGCTATGTTGCTTGCCGGTGGGCAGGGAAGCAGACTTGGTGTTTTGACAAAAAAATTAGCAAAACCGGCAGTTCCATACGGAGGAAAGTATCGGATCATCGATTTTCCATTATCAAATTGCGTGAATTCTGGTATTGAAGCGGTCGGTGTGTTAACACAATACCAACCTCTTATTTTAAATGAGTATATTGGCAGCGGGCAACCCTGGGATCTGGATAGTATGAACAGCGGAGTACAGATTTTGTCTCCGTATCAGCGTAAGCTGGGCGCAGACTGGTATAAAGGGACAGCAAATGCGATCTATCAAAATATGGACTACATCGATCGGTATCACCCTGAGTACGTTGTTATCCTTTCGGGCGATCACATTTATAAAATGGATTATTCCAAGATGATCGCTTATCATAAAGAAAAAGAAGCTGATTGTACGATTGCTGTCATTGACGTCCCACTTGCAGAAGCTTCCAGGTTTGGAATTCTCAATACGAATCCGGACAATTCCATTTATGAATTTGATGAAAAGCCGAAAATCCCAAAAAGTACAAAAGCATCGATGGGTATATATGTGTTCAATTGGGATAAGTTGCGCAAATATTTAATACAAGATGAAAAGGATGAAAATTCCTCAAATGATTTTGGAAAAGACGTTCTTCCAACCATGCTAAAAGCGGGCGAAAAAATGTTTGCATATGAGTTTCAGGGCTACTGGAAGGATGTTGGGACAGTTGATAGCCTTTGGGAAGCAAATATTGATCTTCTTGATCCGCATGTTTCGCTTGATTTGAGCGATGAATCCTGGAAAATTTATTCCAAAAATCCGGTACTGCCACCGCATTATATTGCAGATGGTGCAAAAGTGCAAAATTCACTAGTTGCGGATGGGTGCGAAATCTACGGAGAGATTGATCTTGCGGTTTTATTTGCTGGGGTTTATATTGCGCCTGGTGCTGTTGTAAAGGATTCTATTATTATGCCCGGAACTAGAATTGAAGAAGGTGCGGTTGTCCAATATGCGATTATATCGGAAAATGTTATAATCGGAAAAAATGCAGTAGTTGGTGCTCGTCCGGAAGACATCCAAGATAAGGATGAGTGGGGAATTGCGGTGATTGGCGATAATAAGACCATAGGTGAAAATACAGTAATTCCGCCGAAAGCGATGATAGATGAGGATGTGCCGGAGGTGAAGAAAAATGCGCGGAAATAATGTAATGGGAATCATTTTTTCAAATATGCATGAGGAATTGATTCGAGAATTAACAGACAATCGTACGATGGGTTCTGTCCCATTTGGAGGAAGATACCGACTGATTGATTTTCCTCTTTCTAATATGGTAAACTCTGGAATCAACAAGGTGGGAGTTATTACAAAGAGAAATTATCAATCCTTGATGGATCATTTAGGTTCCGGAAAATCATGGGATTTATCGAGAAGAAGAGACGGTTTGTTCATTTTTCCCCCGTTTGGACATGGAAACGGAGAATTTACCAATCGTGTGGAAACGTTATCGGCGATCGGAGGATTTTTGGCGAATTCTAAAGAAGAGTACGTACTGCTTTCAGACTGTGATGTTGTTTGCAATATCGATTATCAAAAGGTGATCAGCAGCCATATTAAAAACAATGCGGATATTACGATTATTTATCGAAGAGGGATAATTCCTCAAAAGATCAGTGAACCAGTTGTACTTTCTTTAGAAACAGACGGTAGGGTAAAAAATATTTATATTGATCCAAAGCTGGATTCTGACTGCAGCTATGGAATGAACATGCTTTTAATGAAACGGAAACTCTTGATTCAACTGCTAGCGGAGTGTATTAGCAAAAATGAAGTGAACTTCAAACGTGATTTGATTCAGAAAAATGTCAATCGATTCAGGGTGTTTGGGTATAAATTCGATGGATTTGCTAAAATAATCACTTCGATGAACAGCTATTTTGAAGCTAATATGACTTTGATGGCGAAAGACGCGAGAGAACAACTGTTTTATGGAGATCGCCCGATTTATACAAAAGTACG
>CAKSKO010000232.1 GCA_934465125.1 uncultured Eubacteriales bacterium | reverse complement strand
CCTTTAAAACTGTTAATTCGTCTATTTCTTTTACTTTCTGTAATACGCGTCCTAACGTGATTAGCTCCGCTTCATACTGTTTTACCCTCAGTTTAAAAGCGGGAAGTTCCTTTTTTTCCTCTTCTATTTTGCTATAGGACACTTCTGCCTTTATCCGAATCTCTCTTTGTTCGGTAAGCTCCAGCTCCTTTTTAACAAGAAGTTCTTCCTTTCTTTTTAACTGCTTGAGCTGATCATACTCCTGATTATATCTTTTTAGCAGATTGTCCACTACTTTTTCTTCTTCCATCACCAGATGAAGTTGTCGGCTCATTCTGCTTTCTTTTTCCTGAAGTTCTTCTAAGCTTTCTATTTCTTCCGTTTTTAAAATCGCTTCTTTACTAAATCTAACTTCATCAACGCTATCTTTGAGCTGCTTTGTCAACTTCTGTGCAGCATCCGTCAATTTTCCCCATCGGTCCGCATCAAATAACTTTTGAAATATCTTCGCTTTTTCACTCGAGTTTGCCATGATTAAACTTTGGAATTCCCCCTGTGGAAGAATCATCACTTTTGAAAATTGTTCACAATCAAGCCCAATTAATTTTTCTGCGTAGTTTCTTACTTTCGATTCCGATCCTGTTGTAAGTAGAACCCAATTTCCCTCTTTTTTCTGGAAACATTCATGTTCATCACGAAGCTCCCTTCTCCCGCTCCCTCTAACAAAATGAACTCTCAAAGAGCGCCGAAATCGATATTCCTCTTTTCCCAGTATAAAAGAAAAATCCACAAACGTTTCCGTTTTATCATCCGACGAAATATTTCGCATATCGCTCCAACTTCTCATGCCACCGGTGGCGCGGCAATAAAGCGCAAAACACATAGCATCTAAAATAGTGGTTTTCCCTCCGCCCGTGGCCCCGGTAATCAGAAAAATATGATGGTAACTCAAACGGGTAAAATCAACGCAAACCGGCTTTGTATAAGTACCAAATGCCTGCATCGTTACACATATTGGCTTCATATCTTTTCTTCCTTTAACAAGATTTCTTGGATCTGATTAAATATCTCGCTGTCGCTCTCTTTCATTTCGAGCAAACAAATATCCTTTAAGAACGACGAGAATATAGATTTATCATCCATATTTCTTATGCGGAGATGTTCTTTTAAATCTTCTTTGTCTAAATCCTTTTCTTTATTTCTAAAAAACCATTCGCTTTGAAGCGTCATAATATTAGGAAAATATACCCTAAGTTGTTCCATTGGCATATAAATTGGAACGTCATCTGTCAAACACACACAGATATAATCCTGTGATGGATTTCTCTTTCCCATTTCTACCACATCCTGGAATGAACCTCTTATCGTTCTTACCCGATGCAACGGGTCAATATCTATTGTACGCAACAATATTTGGCGGTCTGCTGTTTCAAAAATCGTCATCGATTTTTGATTGCTTTTTTCATCAAAGGAATAAGAAAGCGGTGAACCGGAATATCTTCCGTTCTTCCCCGCCTTTTGTGCTGTATGTAAATGTCCTAACGCTACATAATCAAATTCCTCAAATAATGATGCGCTAATCTCCTCGCTCCCCCCAATAAAAAGTGTCCCTTCCGAATCCGAAATCGCACATCCCATTACATGGCAATGCGCAACAAGAATATGAAGACTATTCGAATCAAACTTTTCTTTGATTCCTTCTAGAACAACACGATAACTTTCGTAAAATCCACGGATTGTTTCATCCCGCTTTTGATTTCGAACCATTGCGGGAGCAAAATAAGGCAATGTAAAAATCTGAACTTTTTCGCTTTTCTTCTCAATCAGAATCGGATGTTCAAAATCAGAAAGAGAGGATGCGATATAAATATTTTTTTCCCGCAAAAGCTCAGCTCCCAAAGTGATGCGTCCTGCTCCGTCATGATTTCCTGAAATGACAACAAACGGAATTTTCAGCTCATCTCCCAATTTGAGGATCACTTCATTAAACAAAGAAATCGCTTCAAGTGGCGCAATCTGACGGTCAAAGATATCGCCGGCTAGTATCACAAGATCCGGTTTTTCTTTGATGAGCGTTTGATAAAAAATCTCATTGATAAAATAGGCCTGATCTTCTATCATCGAACGTCCATAAAAAATTTTCCCTAAATGCCAATCGGAAGTATGCAGAATTTTCATCTCCATCTCCTTTTCTTTTCAGTTGGCTCTGCTGCGACAATATCACTAAATACCGCATAATGTTTTGTTGTAATTTTTCTATCGATATGCATGCACCCAAAAAACCATTTTTCAAATTTCACCTGTTTTTCAAGATCATCAAAAAAGCTCTCGAGCGGATTAATAGTACTAATATGGTTGCAAAGTAATTTCTTAATATGACGTGGCGGCTCATGTGTAATAACATAATCGACCTGCCGACCTGCCTGATCTAAAATTTTTACACCTTGTTTCATTTCATCGATCGTCGGCATCTCCTGAGGCCACCAAGTCCCGAGAGAAATCCTCATCTCTTGATCAGGGCTTTCCCCTCCCCCAAAGGTGAAAATTTTCTTACCTTCTATCTCATAAATTTGACCTCTCATCAAATGACGGACATTTTCTGCAATGCGGTGAACAACTCCACCACAAAACTGTTCTGTTGGAAAG
>CAKSKO010000231.1 GCA_934465125.1 uncultured Eubacteriales bacterium | reverse complement strand
TGGGGTATATGGAGTATTAAAAGAGTGCCCCTGCAATCATGAATCAATTGTTGTTGCGATGAAACAGCAGGTTAGGACAGGAAAAGCACAAATTTTAACAACAATATCAGGTGAGAGTCCCCAATATTATGATATTGAAATTGTCAATGTAAATTATAATGGGGATGTTCCGACAAAAAATATGGTGATTTCAATCACCGATCCGCGACTTTTGGAACAAACGGGCGGTATTATCCAAGGTATGAGCGGTAGCCCGATTATAGAAGATGGGAGGTTAATTGGTGCAGTAACGCATGTATTTGTCAATGAACCGACAAAAGGTTATGCTATTTTTGCAGAAAACATGCTTGCATACTCCAGAAATAGTGCAGAACAGAGAAAAGCATCATAATATGTGTTTTTTTTCTGTTGCTTCTCCCAGAAGTAAAAAAAATGTCTGTATTCTATTGCTAAATTTTACAATAAATGGTAATATAGCAATATCAAATTACATGAACTGGGGGAGAAACTATGGGAAATCATTTAAAATTGTTAATTGCGGAAGATTGTGCTGAATTTAATCGAGAAACGTGCGAAATATTTGAACAATATGGAATGGAACCGATTTTTGCACCAAAGGATGGGTTTTGTGTTTTGGAAATGATAGAGGAAAGAACCCCTGAGGTAGTACTAATGGATTTGTTTATGCCTAGAGTAGATGCGATTGGAGTAATTCGTTCTATTACAAAAAATAATAAAGTGAAAACTCCAGCATTTATTGTTCTATCTAATTTTGATAGTCCTGTTTTAGAAAAAGAAGCAATGAATGCGGGAGCATCTTATTTTGTACTCAAACCATTTCATGCAGGAGATTTATGTGAACGTATTTTGCATTTTAGCGGAGCTGAAAATGGGACAAATCCTAAATCCACTTTACCAACTATGAAATCATATTTAGACCAAAATATGGAGGTTAAGGTTACTGAAATTCTTCATCAAATCGGGGTGCCGGCGCATATCAAAGGATACCATTATTTGAGAAATTCGATTATCATGTCGGTTGAAAACCCTGAAATTATCAATGCTGTAACCAAACAGCTTTATCCATCTGTAGCAAAGGAATTTTCCACTACTTCCTCAAGGGTAGAAAGGGCAATTCGGCATGCAATAGAGGTTGCGTGGGATCGTGGAGATGTTGACGTATTGAATTCTTATTTTGGTTATACGATTCATAACGGCAGAGGAAAGCCAACGAACTCAGAATTTATTGCAATGATCAGCGATAAGTTAAGGCTACAGCTCAAAAGCGCTAGCTAAAAAGAATAGTCAAACAATGAGCTCTCTTTTTATTGTTTCCGGTGAAAAAACACCATGCAGTTAAAAAGAGAGTTTTTGATTTTTTTAGAAGAAAAGGTATTCTGATAGGAAAAATATGAATATTTTATTAAAGTGGCAAAATATGCTTGATTTTTCAAAAGCAAGTGTATAAAATAATATTTAGCACTCGATCTTATGGAGTGCTAATCATATTAATCAATCGCTTTAAGGAGGCAAATATACTATGACGATCAAACCCCTTGTAGACAGAGTAGTCATCAAAATGGAAGAAGCGGAGGAGACAACCAAAAGCGGTATTGTTTTAGCTGGTGCAGCGAAGGAAAAACCGCAGGTTGCATCTGTTGTCGCGGTAGGACCTGGAGGTCTTGTCGACGGGAAAGAAGTTGAAATGTATGTTAAAGTCGGCGATAAAGTCATCACAAGTAAATATTCTGGAACAGAAGTAAAGTTTGATGGAGAAGAATATACAATTGTGCGTCAATCAGATATTTTAGCTGTTGTAGAATAATTTTTAATTTTAACACATAAAAATTAAATTGGAGGATTATAGAGTTATGGCAAAAGAAATTATTTACGGCGAAGACGCTAGAAAAGCATTGCTTGCCGGGATTAATCAATTGGCAGATACTGTTAAGATTACATTAGGACCGAAAGGACGCAATGTTGTACTCGACAAAAAATTCGGTGCGCCGCTGATCACAAACGACGGTGTGACAATTGCAAAAGAAGTTGAGTTAGACGATGCTTTTGAAAATATGGGCGCGCAACTTGTCAAAGAAGTAGCAACCAAAACAAACGATGTAGCGGGAGACGGAACAACAACTGCGACTCTTTTAGCGCAGGCTTTAATCCGTGAAGGAATGAAAAATGTGACAGCTGGTGCAAATCCGATGATTTTGCGCAAGGGAATCCAAAATGCTGTTGACACTGCAGTTAAAGCTATTATTGACCATTCTAAGAAGGTAACTTGTTCAGAAGATATCGCACGTGTTGCAACGATTTCCGCTGCGGATGAATTTGTTGGAAAATTGATTGCAGAAGCGATGGAAAAAGTCAGCGCCGACGGTGTTATTACAGTTGAGGAATCCAAAACTGCTGAGACTTATTCCGAGGTAGTAGAAGGAATGATGTTTGATCGCGGATATGTTTCCCCATATCTTGTAACAGACACTGACAAGATGGAAGCCGTCATCGACGATGCCTATATTTTAATTACAGATAAAAAGATTACAAATATTCAAGAAATTTTACCGCTTCTTGAACAAATTGTACAATCCGGTAAAAAGCTTGTAATTATCGCAGAAGACATTG
>CAKSKO010000230.1 GCA_934465125.1 uncultured Eubacteriales bacterium | reverse complement strand
GCTTGTATCCGCAGCGGCAGGATCCGGAAAAACAGCTGTGTTGGTACAGCGAGTGATTGAAAAGATAACAGATGATAAGTACCCTTGTGATGTTGACAAATTGCTAATCGTCACCTTTACAAAAGCAGCTGCAAATGAAATGCGGGAACGAATTGCAGCAAAAATTTCAGAACTGATTACGAATGACCCCTACAACATAAGGTTGCAGCGGCAACAGATCCTTTTGACACATGCACATATTAGTACGATTCATGGATTTTGCAGCGAATTGATTCGAGAAAATTTTTATAAATTGGATATATCCCCAGATTTTAAAATAGCTGACAGTAATGAGATTATGCTCCTTCGAGAAGAGGCTATCCAGTCTGTTCTTGAAACGTTGTATAAAAGAGAAGATCCGACGTTTTATCGTTTGGTGGAGTCGTTTAGTTCTGGGAAAGACGACAGTAAATTGGTAAAGATGATGTATTCACTATATGATTTTATTCGCGCTCATCCGTTTCCAAAGAAGTGGCTTACAGAAAAGGAAGCGATGTATTGCTGCATGGGGTCAATCGTGAAAACCGATTGGGCGAAAACGATTCTCTTTTATGCCGAGAGTGCGGTTTCCTACTGCATTGATTTAACAAACAGTGCACTTTTACTAATGCAGCAAGACAATACAATTGAAAAAGCATACAAAGAGGCCTTTTTATCTGATCTTGAGAGCTTAAAAAAACTTAGCGATGCAATCCAAAATCGTGATTGGGATTTATTGTCTAAGAGCATAAAATTATTCTGTTTTGAAAGATTAAAAACAGTGCGAGGATATAAAGATGACCCATTAAAAATTAAAGTGTGTTTCAATCGTGACCAAGTAAAAGGAGTACTCAAGAAACTGACAGCGCTTGTTTTTTCAAATGAAAAGCAATCCATACAAGAAATTCACGCTTTGGCGCCGGTGGTCAGTCAGTTTTTTGAGGCAGTTTGGATGTTCTGGGAAAAACTTGATGAACTTAAGCAAAAACGGAATTTGGCTGATTTCGGGGATCTGGAACATTGGATGCT
Organism: uncultured Eubacteriales bacterium; assembly: GCA_934465125.1. Classification (GTDB taxonomy): domain Bacteria; phylum Bacillota; class Clostridia; order Oscillospirales; family Acutalibacteraceae; genus CAKSKO01. The sequence continues at coordinate 1,599 of CAKSKO010000230.1, read as the reverse complement.
GAGACTGCTTGTAACGCCGCAAGACGATGGGTTTCGAAAAACAGAGGACGCAAAGCTACTTTCTAGTAAATTCCAAGAAGTCATGGTGGATGAATATCAGGATACAAACGAAGCCCAAGACATTATTTTTCGGGCAATATCAAACAACGAGTCTAATCTTTTTATCGTTGGCGACGTCAAGCAGAGTATCTACCGGTTTCGGCAGGCAATGCCTGAGATATTTTTGAGAAAAAAAGAGCAGTATAGCCTTTATGATGCAAAAAGAAAGAGCTTTCCTGCAAAAGTGATTTTGGATAAAAACTTCCGCAGTCGTAAAGGCGTTACCGATGCTGTAAACTTTGTTTTTTCTCAACTGATGTCAAAAGAAGTCGGAGAATTGGAATATGGTGAGGAGGAAGCGCTTGTCCCGGGAGCTCCGTATCAAGACAGAAAGAAAAGCGATACGTCGCTTCATATCCTTGATGTGTCGAATAGTGCCTTTGATGATATGGATGTTTTAGAAGCACGGCATATTGCAAATGTGATCTTAGAAAAAATTAGCAAAAAAGAGCTGGTGCAGGACGGGGATACGGAGCGTCCAGTTACATACCGTGATTTTTGTATTTTAATCCGCAGTGCGAATAAACACGCTGCCGTTTATGCAAAGGAATTGATAATGCTGGGGATCCCTGCGTGGTCGGACACAGCAGGAAGTTTTTTTGGAAAAAAAGAAATTTCAGTAATGCTGTCACTGCTGCGGGTGATCGATAATCCGGTTCAGGATATTCCTTTGCTTTCTATTTTAATAAGCCCGATTTTTGGGTTTTCTCTGGATGAGATGAGTATAATTCGTAAAGAGAAAACGAAAATACCTTTATATTTTGCGGTAAAAAAGAAAGCCGATGAGGGGGACGAACAGTGCCGGAATTTTATTTTGCGGATGGAGCGGTATCGGCGTGTTGCTGCAACAACATCACTCAGTCGTTTGATGGATTATCTTTTAGAAGATTCCGGATATCTTATTATGGTTGAAGCAATGCCTGATGCAGATTTACGTTTAGCCAATATTCGTTTGCTGCTTACATATGCTAAAGAATATGAACAATCTTTTTATAAAGGACTTTCAGGATTTATTCGGTTTATTGATCAACTTGAGCAGCAGAAAGCGGATTTGACTCCCGCGTCAACTGTTTCGGAGACTGCCAACGTCGTAAGGATTATGAGTATTCATAGATCAAAGGGACTGGAATTTCCTATTTGTATTGTTGCCGGATTGTCGAGAAGATTTAATAAAGACAGAGGGGACGTTCTTCTACACTCAGATCTTGGTTTAGGAATGAAGCTTAGAAAAAATGAGTCCATGGTAGAATATACGACAATGCCTCGCGAGGCGATTAATTTAGAAATAGATCGGGCGGGGATTTCGGAAGAATTAAGAATTCTTTATGTTGCTATGACAAGGGCAAAAGAATCGCTGATACTAGTCACGTCTCTGAGAAATCCAAATAAAACGTTTGAAAAACTTTCTTCACAGCTGACAAAAACAGCTAAAGTCCCTTCATATCTTGTTCGCAATGCAAGCAGCTTTTCTGATTGGATTTTATTGTGTGCGCTCCGTCA
>CAKSKO010000229.1 GCA_934465125.1 uncultured Eubacteriales bacterium | reverse complement strand
GTAAGGGGACTTTGACGATTAGTGGGAAGGGGGAGATGTACGACTATTTTACAGTTGAGCCACCTTGGCAACCACAACTTTTTAAGATAAAGGCGATTGACATCAAAGAAGGCGTCACTAAAATTGGCGCAGGTGCGTTTGGGGGATATAGTGTAAAACAGTTGAAAATCCCCAATAGTGTGACAAGTATAGGAGAGGGTGCGTTTTCCGAACTTTGGGGACTAAATACAATAAAACTTCCTAAAAACTTGAAGGAAATCGGAGAATCTGCGTTTAGTGATTGCGACTTAACCAGCATTACAATTCCGAATGGAGTTACAAATATTCCCAATTACGCATTTAAGGGATGTTCAGGCTTAAAGAGTGTGGTTTTGTCTAAAAATGTAACATATATTGGCGAAGGTGCATTTTCTGGATGTAGTGACCTAAAAAGTATAGAATTGCCGGAGGCAGTAGAGCGAATTGGCGGGATAGTTTTCTTGGGTTGTGAAAACTTAAAAGAAATATATTTTAAAGGAAGCGCTCCAATATTAGATGCCAACGCTTTTGGAGAAAGCCTCGCTTGGCCTGAAAAGTTGACCGCCACCGCCTACTACCCCGAAAACGACCCGACATGGACCAGCGACAAGCGGAAGGACTACGGTGGGAATATCACATGGAAGACGTGGAACCCGGTGTTTGATGCCGCGGTCTATCAGGCGGATTTTCGATTAGAGAAGAACAACACCTATGAAGGCGCAAAGATGTTTCAAGAGAGTCCCAGCAAGACACTTTACGATAGCGGCGAAAAAGAAGGCTTGACCAATGCAACAAAAGCGTGGAAAGCGATCACAAAGGCGGCAGATGCCATGGACAAGCCGTCTACGCTGCTGGACATCCCGCTGGAAAAGAAAGATATGTATACCGCTATCATTTTGAGCGTGTTTGAAGCGGAGAGCAAGAGTTCCGGTAAGGAGCTTGTGAGCGAGACACAAGAGGTGTCGGAGCAGCTGCTGGAATATCTTAAAATGACCATGAAGACCCGGCACAATATTCAACTGGCGAAGGACAATGACCTGACAAAGATGACAAGAGATCAGCAGGCGACTCTGTTCCTCTCCACGAATGAATGGCTGGAAAAAAAGAATGGCCGTGTGAGCAAAGTCTTGAAAGGTTTGGACATTGCGGAAAAGGCATTGAAGTATGCGCAAAAGTTTTCTGATTGGTGCGATTATGTGGCAAGCGCGAATGCTCTGGTAAGTATGGATTGCTATGCAAAGGAACTCATGTCACAGCTCTATCAGAAAGCGGGCAACGGTGACCTCAAATGGGCGCTCCAGGATTGTGTGACCATCATGCAGAGCAACGAAAAGCAGTTGGGAGACCTGATGACTGCAAAGCTGGCAGAGGGGATTCGCCTGAGCGTGATGCAGGAGGGAATCGATGCGCTCTGGGGCAGCGTGAAAAAATTGGTCGAGAAAAACTTCCCTTATGTCGGCCTTGTCTTGACAGTCTGCAAAGCATCCTATACAGTATCGGTCGATGCCAGCAACCTGCTCTTTAATACAGATAGGGTTTCAGAAAACTTCTGTAAGATGGGTATGTTGGTAGATATGGAGAAGATTCTGGTCAGTGTCTATGAAGATACTAAGACGGCTTGCAAGTCCAATCAGAGCCATGATAATGCGGAGCTGTTCAACCGTGCATATCGCTTGCTCTACAACTGTCATGAGGTAGATTGCCAGTATGCGATGAACTTTGTAAATGCCGTGGATGAAGGCGCGATTTCGCTTATCCTGCGCGCGCTAAAGATTAAGGATCGAGATGCAATAAAGGCGCAGATCGAAGATATTCGAGAAAAAAGAATGGTGAGTTATTGGGACGATAACAACCTGTGGATCAACAGGCTGATGGAGGATTACCCCGAAGAATATCCGAAGTATAAAGGGGGACTTCATGAGACTTTGAATCCTGCTCACGTAACGATAGGGTATCAGAAAGTCACGTATAATGGGGGAAAACAAAAACCTTCTGTTGTAGTAAAATATACCGGGGAGACTTTGAAAGCGGGCACCGATTATTCTGTATCCTACAGCAACAATAAAAAAGTGGGTACAGCAACGGTAACGGTGGTTGGCAACGGCATCTACTACGGAAAAATCACCAAAACCTTCGACATCATCCCCAAAGGCGTCTCCTCCGTCACCGTCTCCAACCAAAAGGGCAAGAAGATGAACGTGACCTGGAGTCCCAACGCTACGGTCAACGGGTACGAGATCCAGTATGCGTTGGATAAGAACTACCAAAAGCCTAAAAAGACCACTGTGAAGAAGGCAAAGGAGACGGGAAAAGTCATCGGCGGACTGAAAAAGAACAAGAAATACTACGTCCGCATCCGCACCTACCAAAAGGTCAGTGGCAAAAATTACTACTCCAACTGGAGCAAGACCAAAACCGTCACCATCAAAAAATAAAACAACCGCCCCAAACAGAAGGCAGAGCCTTTCGGCTCTGCCTTTTCGCTCCATTGAACAAGAAAAAGTGGGAAATGTGGCAAAAATACAGGGAATCTTTCTCAATTTTGTGTTTCACATTCGCTTACATTTGTGTTATAATTCAATCTGAATGAGTACATCCGCAACGGATTTAAGAAAGGAATCGATAAAGCAT
>CAKSKO010000228.1 GCA_934465125.1 uncultured Eubacteriales bacterium | reverse complement strand
CCGGACGATTGGAAGGGCAAAATCATTTTATTTGGCTGCTGTGCGGGCGATATTGCTCCACAAGTTGCAGAAGAGTACTATAACATAACAGGAAAATCTGTCACCGTAGTCGGTCCGAAAGAAGTGATCTCGTCATTCATACACTACTTAGAGCCCACCAAATCAATATTTGGTTTTATGAATCCTAAAAAACAAGCAGCACTTGAAGCAGATTCAAACATTCAGTTTTTCAAAGAAATATGTACGGTTACCTGGTGCGAGCTTTCGGACAATCTTACGGATTTTTTCGATAATTTAACAGATCCATCACTTGCATTAGACCAAAAACCACAGGCGGTTCTGGAGTTTATCTACACCTACCTCATTCCCACTATAGAGAAAATAAACGACATGAAAAAGAATCCGCCGGATGGGTTCTGGGAGCGTTACCCAATCCTCGAATTCAACTTGCAATCTCTTAATGAAAATCTTAATTTGCTCTGGAACAAATTACAGAAATTTGCAAAGTGCGTCGCATCTTTATATAATTGGCACGACAACACGATAGAAGTCAACGAGATAATAGAAGACCAAATATATGATCTGCGCAATTTGGTTGAACAAGTATGTCATATATGCACAGAAATATATCTTAAATACTTCGAAGAACATACAACTATATTCCACTCATACCTTGATTTTGGCGATAAAGAAATGATGATTTCTGCAACCTATACCGATGAAGATGATGATATGGCATTCTCATTAGCTCAACGAATGGCTTTGTTCGGGGACGAGAAAGAAGATAAAAATAGCGCATTCGCATTGGCACAACGGATAGCTTTATTCGAGAAGAATCGTTAAGATGACTACAATCCTCTTGGCTTCTTGAATAAGTTGTATGTCTGATCAGAATATTCTGATTGATTCGACCCGTCTGACACGAAATAAAGTTTCTCTTACAAAATAAACTTTCAAAATTATGTTAAGGAGAAGTTAGTATGTTTGCCTTTCAATCGAAAGAAAAAATAAGGGGGGTGTCGGCAGGACTCTTTTCTAAATCAGCAGTAAAAGGCCGTCGTTTCTCCGGTGGCGTATCAAACTCGGAACTGATCCAGCTTTTGTCTGTTGCTTCCGACACTCCTGAATCCCCAAACGCTAGCTCCTCCCAAAATACCTCCGGGATCCCTGCCGGTCTGAAAGCCAAGTACGAGCAACTCTCCGGGATTTCGATGGACGACGTATCGGTGCACTACAATTCAGACAAGCCGGTCCAGTACGGTGCTTTGGCCTATACGCAAGGAAACGACGTCTACTTAGGCCCCGGCCAAGAAACGCATTTGAGCCATGAGCTAGGCCATATCATCCAACAAAAGCAGGGAAGGGTTCCGGTCACCGGCAGCGTCGGCGGTGCGCCGTTAAACGACGACCCTGCCTTAGAACAAGAAGCCGATTCGTTTCTTTCTGGCAATTCCCCCGTGCAGCATATCACGGCCGGCTATCACCGGGACTCCGGCGCTCCGATCCAACGGCTTCGCATCAACTTAAGCGGTGACGGGAAAGACACAGTCCCGGCCCTTTATAATTTACGACATTACAATATGCCAACAACAGGAGGAGAGAGACTTTTTATTCCAGATGGAGATCATGAGAATATCAAAGATATCGTTGCCAAGCATCAGGATTCCCTCATAATCGACGAGGATATTGTTTTTTAAGGACACGGTAAGCACCTATATTGGGGTTCCCCTGTAACATCTCTGCAATTTTTTTCCCCAGAAGAGCTTGCCGAGATGGCCGCAAACATTAAAAAACCGAATGATTGGAAGGGTAGAATCATTTTATTCGGCTGCTCTACAGGCGACATTGCTTCACAGGTCGCAAAAGAGTACTATAAGAGAACAAAAAAATCTGTCACAGTAGTCGGCACGAAAGAAGATATATCTGTATTGACAAGTCCCTTCGATCGCGATCATTCATTTTTTGGCTTTACAGACCCCCAAAAAGAAGCAAATCTTAAATCTGATCTAGATTTTCAGCTTTTAAATACCTTAGATTATATCATATCCAAATTGCACAAAGGTCTTGAGTTTCTTGCCAATACGTTAACTAATCCGTCACTTAAACCGAACCAAAAAACACAGCAAATTTTACTGGTTATCAACATGCGTATCGATCCGGCTATAAATGAGACAAGCAGAAAGATTAGAACCTCTCCAGCTAGATTCTGTGATCGTTACCCAAACCTTAGAACTAATTTACAATTTCTTTATAACAAGTCTAGATTAATAGAGCAAGCGTCGCTGTCGCTGGCATTTTCAAAGAATATCTCGTTATCTGAATGGGACGACAAGATGATAAAATCTAAAACAGACCAGCTGCATAAGCTGGTCAACCAAGCAATGGTTATACACAATAAAATGAGTTCTTATCTCTGCCAAAAATATATATCTGTATTCAAGTCGGGCCTTGATTTCGACGATAAAGAAATGATGATTTCTGCACCCTATACCGATGAAGATGAATGGGCCGAACGCGCATTGGTTGAACTAATGGATTGGTTCGGAGACAACACGAAAGAAAATCCCAAAAAACCGTCTGACACAAAATAGATTTTATTATGCAAAACAAGTATTTAGATTATATTAAAGAGGAACTAGAATGTTTAATTTTCAAGTAAAAGAAAAAA
>CAKSKO010000227.1 GCA_934465125.1 uncultured Eubacteriales bacterium | reverse complement strand
CATAAATTCTAACATTTTTTATAGACTGTGTAAAGGCAAAAATACAATTGATTTCTTTTTCTAAAAATAACTGTGATAGTTTTAAAAGGAAAAGTGGTTATTTTTGAAATATTTAGGGTATTGTTTCCCCAAATGGATGAAAATATATTTGACAGTGAAACAAAGTTTTCGTAAAATTAAGGTATAAAAGAAAACGTTACACTTTTTTAAGAGGGATGAAAGTGAATTTTTTATGGAGAATGGGTTATTAGAAATTGTTATTTTGCTGTTTTTAATATTGCTCAACGCGTTTTTTGCGATGTCTGAAATTGCGTTAATTACATTAAATGATAATAAAATTAAGAAAATGGCGAAAGATGGCGACAAACGAGCGGAAAAGATTTTAAAACTCACGAGTAACTCAAGTAAATTTTTGGCGACGATCCAGGTCGGCGTTACACTGTCTGGATTTTTGACATCGGCGTCTGCATCCCAGAGCTTTTCTGGGATGCTTTCTGACGCACTGTCGTTCTTGCCCTTTTCGAGATCGGTGGTACAAGGGATTGCAACGGTGATTATCACCATTATTTTATCATACTTTTCTCTTGTACTGGGGGAGCTGGTCCCGAAAAAAATTGCAATGCAGAAAGCCGAACAGATTTCATTTAAAGTTGCCGGCATTCTGCGGGGCGTTGCGGTAGTGTTTAGCCCGTTTATTCGGTTTTTATCAGCGTCGACAAATGTCGTTGTCCGATTAATTGGATTTGATCCGGCTGCGTCGGAGGAAACGGTGACAGAAGAAGAAATTCTAATGATGGTCGATGTTGGGAGAGAAAAGGGTGTCATTGAAGGAACAGCTAAGGAGATGATCGCGAATATTTTTGATTTTGATAATACGACCATTACGGAAGTGATGACCCACCGAACGGATATGACGGCGGTGGAGGATACTGCGTCGGTACGCGATGCGGTTGATCTTGCGATTTCAATGGGGTACTCTAGGATCCCAGTATTTCGCGAGGATTTAGATGATATTGTTGGAATTGTTTATGTCAAGGATTTGTTAAAATATGTGTTTTCGGAGGTCCCGGAAGAAATTAAGCTAACAGATATTATGCGCACGGTGATTTTTGTACCGGAGTCGAAAAAGTGCAACGAGCTTTTTGCAGAGATGACAGCTTGCAAAACGCAAATTGCTATCATCGTCGATGAATACGGCGGAACAGAAGGACTCGTCACAATGGAGGACCTTGTGGAGGCAATTGTTGGGAATATTCAGGATGAATATGACAACGAAGAGGAGGAAATCCATAAAGTATCCGACAATACGTTTACAGTAGACGGTTTGGCGAGCATTGATGAAGTTTCAGAAATTATTGGGAGGAAATTGCCAGAAGGGGATTACGATACGATTGCAGGCTTAATTGTAGAGCAACTCGGGAGAATTCCAAAACAGGGGGAACACCCTGCGGTTGTGATTGGCGATGTTAAATTCACAGTGGAGGATGTTGTGGAACACCGGATTTCGAGGATTTTAATTGAAAAAGAACCTCCTAAAAGGCAAGAAGACGAGCAGGGAGAATAAAGAAAAGCAGCGGGTTTCGCTGCTTTTTGTTGTCTTTATTAAATGATGATGAAAGATTAAAACAGGAATGCTATCTAATATTTTACCGTGCTTTTTCTTGCAAGTGGTAGGATGGTCTGTTAAAATAAGATATTATGATTAAAACAAAAAAGGAATTTAGAAAATAGAAGGAAAAGGTGAGAAAACATATGTGCGGAGTGTGTGGTTTTACAGGACAGGTTGTCGATCAGGATAAAACGCTCAAAGAGATGACAGATGTCATTACACATAGAGGGCCAGATAGTGCGGGATATTATCAAAGTGACGCAATCTCAATGGGGTTTCGTAGATTGAGTATTATCGACTTAGAAGAGGGAAGCCAGCCCATTTATAATGAGGATAAGACGCTTGTTTTGACATTTAACGGTGAGATCTATAATTATAAGGAACTTCGGGAGGAGCTACTTAAAAAAGGCCATGTTTTTACAACTCATACCGACTCCGAGGTGCTTCTGCATGGATTTGAAGAATGGAAGGAACAGCTTTTAGATAAGCTTCGCGGGATGTTTGGATTTGCAATTTTTAATATAGTCGATCAGTCGCTATTTTTGGCGCGTGATTTTTTTGGAATCAAACCGATGCATTATACAACGGTTGGAGATCATTTTATCTATGCGTCTGAGATCAAGAGTATTTTAAAATTTCCCGGATTTGAAAAAAAGTTTAATTATAAAACGCTCGACAATTATCTTTCGTTCCAATATGCTGTTCCGCCCGAAACGTTTTTTGAAGGGGTATATTGTCTCATGCCAGGTCATTATCTTTGGTATAAAGATGGTCAGATCGAAACAACGAGATATTTCGATCCCACATTTTCACCTGATAAGGATCTAAAACTCGAAGATGCGGTCGATGAAATCGAAAAGGTATTTGAAAACTCTGTGAATGCGCATAAGGTTAGTGATGTCGAAGTTGGTTGTTTTCTTTCGAGCGGTGTTGATTCGAGTTATGTCTCCACTTATTTTGCCGATCAGAAAACGTTTACGGTTGGATTTGATTTTGGGAAAAGATATAATGAGATCAGCTGGGCACAGTCGTTATCCGAAAAGATTGGGGTTGACCATCATTATAAGGTGATCAGCTCAGAGGAATTTTGGGGAAGTATTAAAA
>CAKSKO010000226.1 GCA_934465125.1 uncultured Eubacteriales bacterium | reverse complement strand
CATCTTCCTCTTCATTCGCATTTTGAAGAATTTGATCTCGATTAAACGAGGGGCTGACTTCATCCTTTCGAAATACGTTTTCTAACTGATTGATATTGTCGAATTCTTTATTTCCAAAAGATGCTTCGTTGATTTGATCAGCAAAAGCAATGATATCATTCATATCTTTTGTTAGAGTATCTAGTTCATCTTCATTAATAAACAGTTTTGAAAGCCTCGCAATTTTTTGTATTTCTTCATGATTTACCATCTAAAAGGTCATCTCCTTACTTTCTGATCTTGATATGGATCTCACGAAGCTGTTCCTCTGAAACTTCAGAAGGCGCTTCTAACAGTAAATCCTGCGCGTTGCTGTTCATCGGAAACGCAATCACTTCTCTAATGTTTTCCTCTCCGCTTAGAAGCATCAGAATTCTGTCGATTCCAGGTGCCATACCGGCATGAGGCGGGGCACCGTATTGGAATGCACGGTAAAGAGACGGGAACTTTTCGATCAAATCGGTTTCTTTGTATCCAGCGATTTCAAATGCCTTGACCATTGTTTTGAGTTCATGATTTCGAACCGCGCCAGAAGAAAGCTCGATGCCGTTGCAAACAACGTCATACTGATAAGCAAGAATATCAAGCGGATTTTTGGTTAATAGGGCATCGAGTCCGCCTTGTGGCATGGAGAAGGGATTATGGGTGAATATAACAGATCCAGTTTCTTCATCAAGTTCATACATTGGGAAATCAACGATGAAACAGAATCGGTATGCCTTTTCATCGATCAGTTTTAAGCGGTTAGCAAGCTCTGTTCTGATTTGCCCTGCGAGCTTTGGCGCCAAGGAAGCGCTGTCGGCAATGAAAAATAATACGCAACCGGGGGCCAATTTTGTCCGTTTAGTCAGCTCTTCTTTTTTATCGTTCGGTATATATTTATTAATCGGCCCTAAAAAGGTCATTTCATCTGTAACCTTAATATATCCTAAACCTTTCATGCCGATTTCACCTGAGAATTTTAGCATGTTTTCAAAAAAGCTTTTCGGCTGTGTAGCGCAGTCCGGCACGTTAATAGCTCGGATTGTTTTTCCCTTAAAGGGAGCAAAATCTGAGTTCTCAAAAATATCAGTGATATCTGTAATTTGGAGAGGGTTGCGAAGATCTGGTTTATCAGTGCCGTATTTTAGCATTGCTTCCTGATAAGGAATTCGCTCAAACGGGGTTTTAGAAACAGCTTTATCTGAAAATTTTGAGAAGGTTTCCGATAGGATGTCTTCTGCTACTGATAAGACGTCCTCCTGCGTTGCAAATGCCATTTCAAAGTCGAGTTGATAAAATTCTCCCGGAGAGCGGTCGGCTCTTGCATCCTCATCCCGGAAACAAGGAGCAACTTGAAAATATTTGTCAAAACCCGATACCATCAGAAGCTGCTTGAAGATCTGCGGCGCCTGTGGAAGAGCATAAAATTTTCCTTTGTGTTTTCTGCTGGGGATCAGATAATCTCTGGCGCCTTCCGGAGACGAAGCCGATAAAATAGGGGTTTGTATCTCTAAAAAGCCGAGGTTTGTCATTCGATTTCGCAAAAAAGAGATTACTTCTGACCGCAAAATAATATTATCATGAACCTTTTTGTTTCTGAGATCTAAGAAACGGTATTTTAAACGCACTTCCTCTTTTGTATCAGTGGAATTCATGACGTCGAAAGGAAGGGCATTCGGAGCCTGCCCTAAAACAGTCAACGCAGTTACTTTAATTTCAATTGTTCCGGTTGGAATTTTTTCATTAATGGTCTCCGGATCTCTTTTGACCACAGTACCTGTAATCGTAACAGCGCTTTCCTTTGTTACATTTGTCAGCAAAGATTCATCGTATATCACGATCTGTATTAGTCCATAATGGTCGCGCAAATCGATAAATTTGATCCCACCGTGATCTCTGATGTTTTCAATCCACCCAGCTAAACGTACTTCTTTTTGGATGTCGGTTTCACGAAGCTCTCCACATAGATGGGTTCGATATTGATTGCTACAAGTCATATTGCATAATCCTTTCATAAGAAGTAATCTTTTAATATCGTTGTGTCAGTGAAAATAAGGCATATATAATTTGAATATTCAAATTAATATTATAGCATTGATTAAAAAATGTTTCAATTATTTGTTCTGCTCAGTTTGAGAAGGACGCTATAATCTTTCTTGTATCACTTGAACAGTCTTCTGATAAAGACTGTCTAGAGGATCTGAGGGTGTATTTTACGGAAGCAGGACAACATGCAATCGATCAGGCGTGTAATGTGAGAATACGTGACGTCGATGTAATCACGGTTTATGTTGATTTAGAACCAGTTCCGTTCCATAAGGGATTTTATTCAGTAGATATGACATTTTTCTTTGAAGTAGGACTTGATGTATTCTTTGCGCCGGCCGCGATGCCTGTAACAGTTTGCGGGCTTTCCATTTTTAGCACACGAGTGATTTTGTATGGCAGTGAGGGCAACGTAAAGATATATAGCTCAGATTATGCACTCGAAGATATTGACCAACAAAATGCACCGGTAAAAAATCTTCCAAAGGCTACTGTGCAGGTAGCAGAACCGATTGGATTGTCGGCGAGAATTTGTGAAATGCAAAAATGCTGTGAGCCAAAGTGTCGGATTCCAGAGTGTATTTGCAAAAAATATGGCGGAGAATTCTGTTGTAAACATGACGGCAAACAAGTGTATGTGACGATCGGTATTTTTACAAT
>CAKSKO010000225.1 GCA_934465125.1 uncultured Eubacteriales bacterium | reverse complement strand
TTTTCCAAATTCCAAACCAGGACATCGTATGCGATAACTAAGAATATCCAACCCGGAATTCCATCCATGACGTCTTCTTATGTAACGGTAAACCTCCGCAAACTCATCCCGCTTAGGAAACAGTCGCTCTATGATTTCCTTGGAAACCGCTTCGTTCCTCTTAATCTTTTCATAGGCCTCTTTTTGTTCCATAACCAGATCAAAATCTATCTCTGATAACCGTAAATCACGAATAATAACAGAAAGCGACGTCGTCCCATAATATTCTGTGAGATCGAGCGTCACTGCCAAATCTAAAACATCTCCAATTTCATAAGGCAATTCCTCTTTTCTAGTCGAAAAACGCATTGCTGCTATGGATACTTCATTTCTTGAAAACGTCAAACGCAGATGTTTTCCCCCTGCAACTGGATAAACCTCTTCGAGCTTCATATTACAAAGCGCAAACAACGGCTTTGGGTTCATACAACCATACGGTTCGAGCATCGTAAGTTGTTCTACAAAATCTATCGATAATGCCGCAGGATTTAGCCGGCAATCAAGCCTCAAAACAGGCCACGGCATCTCACCCAACTTCTTTGCATACTCATTGATCGCACTCCGAAACTCTTCAACATAACGGCTTTCCATGTTAATCCCTGCTGCCATTGGATGCCCGCCAAAGCGGGTTAGATAGCGAGAACATGCTAAAATCGCTTCATACAATGAAAATCCTTCAATACTGCGCCCAGACCCCTTCGCTAAATTATCTGTTACCGAAATCACGATACAAGGTTTCCCATACTTTTCACTGATTCTTGAAGCGACTATTCCGATGACTCCATGGTGCCAGTCATTTCCTGAAATCACCAGTATCCTGTCATACCTTCTTTCCGGTTCTTTTCGGAATAACTCTTCCACTTCTTTCATAATCTGCTGCTCCGTCTGCTGTCGAAGCCTATTTTCTTCAGAAAAAACCCCTGCAATTTCTTCTGACTCTTCCTCGTGTTCTGATACAAGCAGCTTTACGGCTCTGTCGGATGATCCCATTCTCCCGCTTGCATTGATCCTCGGGATAATTGTAAACGATATATTTCCTGTATTTAATTTTCTGCCGTAAAGACCGGATTCTTCCAACAATGCTTTTAATCCCGGTCTATCTGTACTCGACAAAAGTTTCATTCCTTCCTTTACAAAAAAACGATTCTCTTTTTTAATCGGTACAATATCCCCAATTGTTCCAATCGCAACCAGATCAGAATAATTCTCCAAAAGCTGTGTAAGATCCCTTTCTTCTCCTTCCAGTGCCATAACAAGCTTAAACGTTACTCCAACTCCCGCTAAATCTTTAAATGGACTATTGCAGTCTTTCCTGTGTGGGTCAACTACTGCAACAGCGTCCGGAAGAATGTCTCTGGGCTGATGATGATCAGTAATAACAACATCAATCGATATCGATTTTGCATATTCTACCTCATCCATCGATACAACACCATTATCAACTGTGATAATTAGTGAAACACCCTGCTCTTTCAAGCTACCGATCGTCTCAATATTTAGACCATATCCTTCCTTTTCCCGCTCAGGGATATAGTACATAACATTTCCGCCAACAGACTCTAAATAAGAGTAAAGAAGTGCTGTTGCCGTTACACCATCTGCATCATAGTCACCATAAATACATATCTTTTCAAAATCATCAAGTGCCCTTTTAATCCTAATAACCGCCTTGTCCATATCATGAAGCAACATTGGATCCGATGGGAAATCACTGTATGACAAAAAAGCCTCCACTTCTTCTTTTTCCACAATTCCGCGGATTTCGAGCATCATCGCCAAAAAAAACGGTAAATCCCATTCTTCCGACATATTCGATGCTCTCTCTTTATTTAACTCAGATATCACCCATTTTTTTATGCTCAATTATAACACCTGCTCTCATATTGTTTTTATTTTAACATTTAGTGCAAATTTATTCAATGTTTTCAAAAAGAAAAGTCACACTACATGTGATACGTTGACGTTCAACTTATCTTATCTAGTTTCACCAGAACTGAAAAAAGCGCCTGCAAAAGGGCGACCTTCCGTAAGAAAGGTCGCCCCGAATCTGTGATTTGTTTTCTGCTCTCGGTTTCATTGCGTGTTTTTAAAAGTACGCAATTTATTATGATGCTTTCACAATTCCATAAAAGTGTCAGCGGAACACACCGATAAAAGAACCTCTGCCTATCTATATCCTTTTAATTTCTTCTGCAATTTCACGGATCGATTTGTCGTCAGTACTTACCTTAACGCTGTTAAGTTTTTGATAACATGGTATTCTTGCAATGCTTCTTTCCAGCACATCAATGGTGCGAATTCCAGCGTTGATATCGTGTATAATTCTTTTGGTCAGAGTATCCTCTCTTGCTAACAAAGAAACCACTTTTACAGAACAATGTGCGGCATCTGTTTTTTTAGGATCGTATCAATGATACTTTGATCATGCATCACCCAACAAAAGATAATATTATCGTATCCCGAACAATGAATAAAATTATTTATCAGATGGCAAATATTGTCTATTACCATATCTTTGGTTTCAGTGGTTACTTGAAATGGACTTGAGTCCCAACACCAATCGCCGTCAAGGAATACCGCATTGGGCAAATCGTTTTTTAACCATTGACTTACTACGGTTTTCCCGACACCCATTGTACCGCCAATGAAATAATTTGCTTCATTTCACTGTCTCCTAAAATGATCGGT
>CAKSKO010000224.1 GCA_934465125.1 uncultured Eubacteriales bacterium | reverse complement strand
ATATCGGAGTTTCCAAGCCCTGCAACAAGGACAAGACCCTTTTCTGGCAGAATGTCTTTGAGTTGATCCGCAATAATTTCAATGCGTTTATCGACACAGGTAAAATGATCCGTCAGAGCTGGGACTTCAACCGTAATATAATGCCCTTTTGGCTTTCCAATTTTTTGAGAGGCAGTTTCGGTCTCAATTGTGATAGTTGTAATATTCGCTTGTCCGGATTTTTTTTGTGTACAAAGTATTCCTTCGACAGATCCATCGATATCCTGTTTTGCTTCCAAAGCAAGATCGGTTCGAAATAACATATTATCAGCTCCTTGTAATGGTATTATTACGCACTTGATTGTTGCTATACGAAAAGATTAAAATTTGTAAAAGAAAGAATGCAAAAAACATTTGCTTTTTTATTTTGTTTGTGATATGATAAATCGTACTGTAACGGAGCAAAAGGAGGTGTGACCATGCCAAATATTCAATCTGCAAAGAAACGTGTGAAGGTAATTGCTACAAAGACTGCAAGAAATAAAGCATATCGTTCCGCTTTGAAAACATCGATGAAAGACGCACAAGTTGCAATCGAAGCGGGGAATGAAAACAGCAAAGAAGCTGTTCGTTGCGCGATCAAGAAGATCGACCAAGCCGTAGCAAAAGGAATTCTTCATAAAAACACTGCGGCGAGAAGGAAGTCCGCCCTTGCTCATAAGTTCAATAAAATGGGTGTATAAGACAAGATAAATGGAAGCAGAGCGCAATGCCCTGCTTTTTTATTTACAAAAATACATTTTATTGACTTTTTATAGATTTTTGGATATCATAAAAATAGTAAACATGTAATCATATGGAGGTGCTCGTGATGAAAAGTGTAAATAAATTTTCTGTGTTGATGGGATTGATTGCTGCGGTTGCAGCATTGACGGCAGTCGCTGTAGCTGTTGTTGTCTTTTTTGAGAAGAAAAAGAGAGACGACGAGGAGCTTGAGCACTATCTTGATTGTGCAATTCAATAGTGGCAAAAGCAGTAAAAAAGGAACCGTTTTTATAAACGGTTCCTTTTTTCTGTTTTATTGCTTTATTACGTATTTAGGCTCCTACCGGTCGGGGCGTTTTGCGCGCGTTTGCGCGCCGGCGGGTTTCTACGCCGTTCCAGCCGAATAGGTTGGGAGCGCGATTGCCTAGACAAAAAGATCTGTAGGTTTTGCTAAAAGTTCCGGTGCTCGTTAGGTCGGCTGGAAAACGCCCCGGAAGCTCCCAGGTTTTGTACGGCATAAATAAGCAGCCTCATCAATCAGCTTTTATCCCCTGGTTTAGAAACGAGCGCTGCGAGATATCCGAAGAAGACGGCAGCAGCAATTCCCGCAGCACCGGCGGTAACACCGCCTAAGAGTGCTCCCATGATTCCCTTATCTTTGACAGCTTCCATCGTACCTTTTGCCATCGTGTACCCAAATCCAGTTAGTGGTACAGTAGCCCCCGCACCGGCAAATTCAACAAGAGGGCCGTAAAGCCCTATCGCCGTCAGCGCAACGCCTAATGTTACAAACAGAACAAGAATTCTTGCAGGGGTCAGTTTGGTTCGATCGATTAAAATTTGACCAATCACACAAATTAATCCCCCAACAATAAATGCTTTTACGTAATCCAACTAAAATCACCCCACTTTGCATGATAATAGTGTTTCCTTTCTTTTTTTTGTTATGTATGAAGCTTCCAATTTTTTATGTTACCTGTAAAAAAAGAATTTTAGCAGGTTGATCAGGATTGAAATTAGTTTTAGTATATATAAATTGTAACAAAATAATCAATTAAAAAATTCTTTCAATCAGTCTTTTATTAAAACAGCGCGCACAGGGGCGGCCTCAAGAGCGCCGAGCTTGAGCGGAAATGCAGATAAAATGTAGTGACCGTCTTGCACAGAAGAAAGGTTTAGGCCTTCTAAAATGGGGATTTGAGCTAACAGCAGTTCTTTATGAACGATCTCCTCCTGGTCGGACAGTGCAATGGACTGCGCGTCGGTTCCGATAAGAAGTACCCCGGAGTCTGCAAAGACAAACGCAGCGCTTTGAGAAAGATAAGCATTTGATTGCCCGCGAAAAAGGATCCGCGGCTTCGATACTTTTACAATTTCCTCCGCGTCTTCTCCAGTAATCAGCCCGCTGATTGAAAAGACCGTACAAGGTCCAAAGAACAAAGAGAGATCGAGTGCGTCGATAGATTTCCCGTCAAAGATAAAATGCTTGGGCGCATCGATATGCGTTGCTGCATGAGAAGAAGCAGAGAAGGAGGAGAGGTTATAATCGTCCCCTGTTTCTATTCGTTTGAGCAGTTCAAAGCACGGTTCAGGATCCCCGGGGTACAACTTAGAAGAAAATAATTCTCGAGAAATATCATAGAATTTCATTTTTGTCACACCTTCCAATTATTATACTTATTATACAGCAAAATGTAGAATTACCAAACTTTTATAAAAAGTTCATGCAATTTAGGCGCTAATATTTTATAATAAAGAACGATAGAAGATGAAAAGATAGTTAAAAAGGGAGGATAATGATATGAGTTTAGGAAAGATACTTATTGTCGACGACGATCAGAACATTTGCGAATTATTAAGGCTATATATAGAAAAAGAAGGCTTGCCAAATGATGTGAATAGAAAAATCATAGAATTGAGCAAAAGTGAAAAATGGAAAAATATCAGTGAGGAAGATACAGCAGCAATCCGTAATGCCTTCGAC
>CAKSKO010000223.1 GCA_934465125.1 uncultured Eubacteriales bacterium | reverse complement strand
TCCTGCCTTTCTATCCATACCACCGGGGCGGCTGCCCCGGCAGGAACTTTTCTCTTATTATAACACCAATCTTGTGTAATCACAATTTATTCTTGTATCCTGCCGCTGATACCGTCTGGATTGTGCTTTTCCTTTCTTTTTGTTCCCTTTAATTAGCCATAAACTGTTTTATACCAAGGCTTTTTTCCTTGACTTGCAAGGTTAAACAGCTTCATCATTTTGTCGTAGGGTAGCTCGAAAGGCTTACCACTCCATTGGCTAATTATCTGATCGCGCCAAAGCTCTTTTTCTTTGTCAAAATATGTAAGTGTACCATCACGATCGAAAAAGATAGCTTTATACTTCACCTAATCTCATCCTTTCGTTTTTGCACAGACGATTTACGAAATTCGGCAGGTGTTGTGCCTGTTATTTCCTTAAAAATACGGTTAAAGTGTTGAACTGTTTTGAATCCAACCATGTTTGCAATATCCTTACTAGGAACATCAGTAAAAGCGAGTTGTTTTTTTGCAATAGTAACTCGATATTGCATCAAATATTCGATTGCAGTGCAACCAAGCTCTTCTTTCATTAGTGCGGTAAGGGTTGTATGGTTTATTCCGGCATTAGCCGATATATCAGAGAGGGTTATACTATCGCTATAATGGCTTTCTATAAATAATACCGCATCACGAAGTTTTGGATTTTTAATAATTGGCGCATTGTCCGATTTTTGATGAGTTAGTCCATAACCTATAAGACCGTACATACGCTCCAAAGCAATAATAATCTCCATAAAGTATGAACGGCCTCGACAAGACCAATACCAGTCTCTTTGCTGGGTTAATTCCTCTAACATATAATCGGCAGATTGTTCGATCTTTTCTACTTGTGTCTATGCAATAGGTATCACATACGCTTTTTGGGTAAACGGTTTTAACATAAACATATCGTGGGTAGTGGCTATATCACCATAATTTTTAGAACGCAATAATTCAAAAGTCATATTGATATTTAAGAATTTAGGGTGGAAGTAAACGCAAGTGTATTGAGATTTTGATTTTGAAATGAACACTGGATTTACCGATTCATCAAAACACAAAAAAGACGGAGCGGTAGCAATAATTTTCTCACCGCCAACTTTAAAATCTAACTTTCCTTTAGTGAGTACGATAAGCAAAAAACACTTGTCCTTAATATTGATATTATCAAGTGAACCGTTCTTAACACACTCAACAAAAGCAACTTTTTCCTCATTATACTTCCTGCCAACTGTAATGTGTTCCATACATCCACCACCTTTAACCATTCATATTTTACCATATTTCGACTTTGCATTCAATGTTCAGTTATTATCTAATTTATAATTTCTTTTATCTAAAATTAAATTTCATATAAAAATCGGGTCATATTACTAACGATTGATTTTTCAAATGCAAAATGGTATAATATTCCTATAACTTACAAAAAGGAATTTATTATGACAAAAGATGACGCTTTGAAATTGTTTTATGAGAACAATAATATTAATCCTAAAACAATTTATCCACGTGACCGAATAGCAGAACTCCCTAAAAAGTTAGATGATTGGCTTCTAAATATTGATTCAAAAGATCATGATGTTTTTTTGGATGCTTTTAGCAGATATACATATTTAACCCGAGAAGAATGCCAAGATAGATTTGTGCAGTTAGTTGATTTACTAGAAAAGGACCTTGCAAAATATACAATCAATTTGAAAGACGTACTTTATGTTACTGTAGAATCATCTAGTGGTATTAAATCCGGTAGTGATAATGTTCGCTCAGACATTCAAATTTATAATTTCAACAGAATTGATAACGAACAAGTATTAGCCTCACAATCAAAATTTTCTAAAGACCCCTTGAGAGATATTAAAGCTGTGGTATTTGTTGATGAGATAATCGGAACAGGAAAAACCATTTGGCGCGTCTTGAATGAATTTTGCGACAAACACAATATAGATGGTTATAACAACCCAAAACTATATTATATGTGCTTAACACCAACTCAGAGAGCGATAAAACATCTTAATGATAATTTTGAAAAATTCAACTATAAAGTTACTGCTATTTACAAGGATGAATGGATTTCTGCTAAACATTTTACCAAAAACACACACGAATATAGTACAATTGAGAAATATGAAAAACTAATTGGAGATTTTTTTGCTGAAACAGAATATCCTTACTGTATGGGGTTCGAAAAATGTCGCCTGTTGATTTCATTTTATTATAACACACCCAACAACACCATAAGTGCTTTTTGGCGACCTACTGATTTCAATAAACCACCCTTTATACGAAAAGGCATGGAATGCAAAAGACCAAATGTTTCAGATTTAACAAACAAGAAAAAGCAGTCTGATGCAAATTCATATGCGTTTGCTGCTAGTAGGAGTGAATAATGGATTACGAAGAAAAAACTTTAGATTGCTTGATATTGGGTATGCTAAGGCAAGATCCTACCTGTGATTTAACATATATATCAGAAGAACTCAAATTACCTAAAACTGAAATAATGAAACACATTCGATATCTATGTGATAACGACTTCTTAACACTCAATAATAATAGATTTTATACAACAGCACACGGAAACAGTATAGCAATTCATCCGCAATCAGTATCACATTATGAATATCTTAACACAGATGCACAAGCTACTGTAGACTTCGATTGGGAAGAATGCTCATATCTACCAACTCCAAAAAGTTTTTCAGCCAAGAAAAAATAGTTTAATCAACGGGAGATCGTTAG
>CAKSKO010000222.1 GCA_934465125.1 uncultured Eubacteriales bacterium | reverse complement strand
CTTCTACTGTATTCGATACAAGATCAATAATATGATTACCTCTATTATCTTCACTCCTTTTCATTTGCACACTTTTCTTATGATCTGTCCTATAGCAGCTGTTATCTTTCCATAGATCACTTACTGTACTTCGGTGCAAACATTATGCTGTTTAAATCCACCTGTAAAAAAAGACCCTTTACTATGATAGCAAAGGGTCTTTTTGTTTTTTATTCCCTAGGCTTTTTAACCACACGTTAAACGAGTGGTTCTTTCGATACAAAAACCCACTACACAGAAATTTCTCTGTCTAGCGGGTTTGATACCAATTCATTTTATAAACAGATCAAATCACTAAAGAATATACTCCTTAATCGCTTGAATCACGCCGTATTCCCGATTACTTTTTGCAACAAACTTGCCATGCTGTTTCATATCTTCATTTGCATTTTCCATAACAAAACTGTAATGCGCCTGTTTTAGCATCTCAATATCATTATAAAAATCACCAAAAGCCATCGTTTCCTTTGGCGTGATTTTCAGCTGTTCTTGCATTCTTGACAACGCTTTTCCTTTGCTTGCATCGCGGTTCATAATATCAATCCACACAGAACCAGAAATCACAACACTCAGTTCTTTTAAAAACACCGATGCTAAAATAGGATACGCGTTTTGAATTGCTTCGACTGATCCACAAATACCTATTTTAAAAATCTCGTCTTTTACTTCCGACAAATCCTTAACAATCATCCGTTTGCTATAATACAGCGCCATCATCTCCAGCATCCACGGATCATTGAGAACATAAGAGCTTTTTGCACCACACAAAATCATATGAATTCCGGGAATTTCATTTCCTACCTCTAAAATCCGTATGATATCCTCTCTTGTCATCACGTTTTTATAGGTAATCTCTCCATTTTCGACCACACATGTTCCATTATCAGCAATATAATAGATATCGTCAGAACGCGGTGTAAAATTATCATAAAGTGTATAATACGATCTTCCGCTCGCTACAACAAACCGGATCCCTTTCTTCTGAATTTGATCCAAAACCGAAAAAAAATCGGGCGGAAGCTGATTCTTTTCATCTAAAAGCGAACCATCCATATCGCTTACAATCAGTTTTATCATAATCTCATTCCTCCATTCATCCTGCTACTTTACTGTATTCTACTTGCGTTTTATCCCTTTTTTGTCTTATAATACTATTATTATGATAAAAAAGCTATAGACAATCCATACGATAAAATAAATACCATAAGGAGAACATCTATGCAAAGAATTGAAATCAAAAAATTCTACAAAAATGCTGCAAAATTCAGCGGACAAGCAGTCTTTGTATGCGGCTGGGTTCGGACAATCCGCGACTCCAAGGCGCTTGGATTCATGGAACTTAACGACGGCAGCTGCTTGAAAGGAGTACAGGTTGTTTTTGAAGCAGACAAGCTCGAGAACTTCAAAGAGATCGCAAGATTAAACGTCGGGGCCGCCGTTTCTGTAACGGGTAAATTTATCGAGACGCCCACTGCAAAACAACCATTCGAAATCCATGCGACTATTGTTACAGTTGAAGGAGACTCCTCTCCCAATTATCCCCTGCAAAAAAAGAGGCATACTTTGGAGTATCTCAGAACAATTGCACACCTTCGTCCAAGAACCAACACTTTCAGCGCGGCCTTTCGGGTTCGATCTGTTGCTTCTTATGCCATTCATAAATTTTTTCAGGAAAACGGATTTCTTTATGCACACACCCCGATTATTACGGGAAGCGACTGTGAAGGAGCTGGAGAGATGTTCTCCGTTACTACTCTAGATCCAGCAAATCCACCAATAAAAGACGGAAAAACCGATTTCAGTAAAGATTTTTTCGGAAAGCATACTGCTTTGACTGTTTCTGGTCAGCTGGAAGCCGAATGTATGGCGATGGCATTTTCTAAGGTCTATACCTTTGGTCCAACATTCCGCGCAGAAAAATCCTATACCCAGCGCCACGCTGCGGAGTTCTGGATGGTAGAACCCGAGATCGCATTTGCCGATTTAAAGGACGATATGAATCTAGCGCGCGATATGCTAAAATTCGTAATCGCTTATGTCTTAGAAAACTGCCCGCAGGAAATGCAGTTTTTCAATCAATTCTTCGACAAAGGGTTACTTGAAAGGTTGCAAAATATCGTTGATTCCGACTTTGCCCATATCACTTACACAGAAGCGATCCATCTTTTAGAGAAAAACAATGAGCAATTTGAATATAAGGTTTCGTTCGGATCTGATTTGCAAACAGAACACGAAAAGTATTTAACGGAGCAAATTTATCAAAAACCATTATTTGTAACCGACTATCCAAAGGAGATCAAATCGTTTTATATGCGTCAAAATGACGACAATAAAACAGTCGCTGCGATGGATCTGCTGGTACCCGGTATCGGAGAAATCATCGGCGGCAGTCAACGCGAGGAACGGCTCGACGTCTTGTTAACACGCATGGAAGAACTCAACTTAAAAGAAGAGGATTATTGGTGGTATCTGGATTTACGCCGCTTTGGCGGAACAAAGCATGCAGGATTTGGACTCGGATTTGAGCGATTGGTGATGTACCTCACCGGAATCGAAAACATCCGCGACGTATTACCATTCCCCCGTACAACTGGTATTGCTGAATTTTAAAAATTACTTGCATTAAAAAGCACACGACTCCTTTTGGGAACCGTGTGCTTTTTTAAAAACTTTTATGCGTTTTCTTGTTTGTTGTCATCCAAGAACACAAAAGTGTCTTCTTTAAAGT
>CAKSKO010000221.1 GCA_934465125.1 uncultured Eubacteriales bacterium | reverse complement strand
GAGCAATTCATCTTATTATTTCTGGATATACGAAAGAAGCTGGCGTACGTACTTTAGAACGGACGATTGCTTCTTTGATGCGAAAGTGTGCAAAACGTTTTTTAGAACAACAAAGTCATAAGGTAATTATCCAAGAACAAGATTTAAAAGATATATTAGGGCCAATTAAATTTAAAGAAGATACCATTGAGAAGATAGACGAAATCGGCATTGCGAAAGGACTTGCTTGGACATCTGTTGGCGGGGAGACGATGCCAATAGAAGTTGCGTTGATGCCAGGAACGGGGAAGTTAGAACTAACAGGTTCTTTAGGAGACGTTATGAAGGAATCAGCCCGCATTGCAATCAGCTGCATTCGGAGTCATTCAAATGTTTTGGGAATTCAGTCGGATTTTTATGTAAAGTATGATATACATATTCATGTCCCAGAAGGAGCAATACCAAAGGACGGGCCGTCTGCTGGAATTGCAATGGCAACAGCGATTGTTTCCGCGCTACAGAGTATTCCTGTTAAGCGGGATGTTGCGATGACTGGAGAAATTACACTCAGAGGACGAGTTCTGCCGATTGGTGGATTAAAAGAAAAAACGATGGCGGCATACCGTGCAGGGATTAAAACAGTGATTATACCATCTGAAAATGAATCGGATTTGGCTGAAATTGACCAAATTGTGAGAAATAAGATACATTTTGTTACAGCTGATAGCCTTGATGTTGTATTGGATCATGCGCTAAAAGAAAATCACAAACATGAGCAATTAGCGTTTGGAAAGTATGTACCTTTGTATACCTGATGATGAAACGAATGAATTTGGTTTCTAAAAATAAGATATGAGGGAAGCAACCCTGATCAATCATATGTTTGTACAAGTTTTAGAAAGAAAGTGATGAGATAAGATGAAATTTCAAAATGTAGCGTTTGAATTTGCTGCCGGGAATCTCTCGCAGCTGCCGGAGTCGACTTTACCAGAGATTGTTTTTTCGGGTCGTTCCAATGTTGGAAAATCATCGCTGATTAATAAGCTTGTTGGAAGAAAATCGATTGCAAGGGTAAGTGCTACTCCAGGGAAAACTGGAACAATCAACTTTTATCGACTACCAGAGGTGCGTTTGGTTGATTTGCCAGGATACGGATATGCAAAAGTCTCTTTTTCTGAAAAGAAACGGTGGGCTAATCTCGTTGAAGGATATTTGAACAGTGAACGAAATCTTCGTCTAGTAGTGCAGATTGTAGACATGCGTCATCCACCAAGCAAGGATGACATGCAGATGATCGAGTATCTGCACACGTCTGGGGTTTCATTTATCATTGTTTTGACGAAGAGTGATAAATTAAATAAAACAAAGCGCTTACAAAGAATTGAGGCGCTTAAAGAGGATTTGGAAGCATATAAGGAGGTGAAGCTCATTCCGTTTTCATCAATCAATGCGGAGGGTGTAGAAGAGCTTAGGGAACTGATTTCATCTGTAGTAGAGTAATCATTGTATATTGGAAGGGGAATCAATATGTTTGTTTCAGATTGCTTAGGGGTAAATGAAAAGGGACGTCTTACAATTGGAGATTGTGACACAATAGAGCTTGCAAAACAGTTTGGTACTCCTTTGTATGTGATGGATGAAGCAATGATACGAAATAATTGTAGATTATATAAAAAATCATTTGAGAAATATTATAATGGAAAGGGACTTCCTCTATACGCCAGCAAAGCGTTAAGCTGTATGGAGCTGTGTCGCATTGTAAAAGAAGAAGGACTTGGGATTGATGTCGTTTCTTTGGGTGAGTTATACACGGCACTTAAAGCAGGTGTTTTACCAGAGCAAATTCATTTCCATGGGAATAATAAGACGAGAGAAGAGCTAGAGTTTGCATTATCTTCGGGGGTAGGTCGGATTGTTATCGATCATTTTGAAGAGTTGAAAATACTTGATCAAATGGCAAAGAACAAGGGTGTGAATTGCAAGATCGCGCTTAGAATTAAGCCGGGAGTCGATGCACACACTCATGAATTTATTAAAACAGGGCAGATCGACTCAAAGTTTGGATTTTCGCTTGAGACTGGTGAAGCGATGTTAGCAGTAGAAGCAGCAGCAAAGTGTTCAAACCTTGTTTTAAAAGAACTGCATTGCCATATTGGATCGCAAATTTTTGATATCGAACCTTTTGTTCATACTGCAAGAGTCATGATGGAGTTTATCAAAGAGATTAAACAAAGGCTTCAAATAACGATTGAAGAATTGAATTTAGGTGGCGGTTTTGGGATTCAGTATACGGATTGTGATCACCCAGTTCCATATGACCGTTATATGGAATGTGTTGCAAAGGAAGTAAAAAAAAGAGCTGAAGAATATGGGCTTGCAATGCCTTTTGTTTATATTGAGCCGGGCCGTTCTATTGTTGGAGAGGCTGGTATTACGTTGTATCGTGTTGGAGCAATCAAAGAGATCCCTGGAATTCGGACCTATGTTTCTGTAGACGGTGGGATGTGTGACAACCCGAGGTATGCGCTTTATCAAGCGAATTATACGGCTGTGATTGCAAATAAGGCAGCTAAGAAAGCGACGAAAAAGGTCACAATTGCAGGGAAATGTTGCGAGAGCGGAGATTTGATTCAGGAGAACACGATGATACAGGATCCGGCGATCGGCGACGTTATGGCTGTTTTGTCGACAGGAGCATATAATTATTCAATGGCTTCGAATTATAACCGGATACAAAAACCCGCGATTGTTATGATAAGGGATCAAAAACCACGGGTTATTGTGGAAAGGCAGTCCTTAGATGATCTGC
>CAKSKO010000220.1 GCA_934465125.1 uncultured Eubacteriales bacterium | reverse complement strand
GGTAAAAACCATCCACCAGCTTTTTCCGTCCGGTGTCTGAATCGCCTGAAGCCGAAGCGGACCATCCGTTATTCCCGGCTCTACCGCAACGATGACCTGACCATTTTCCCGCATACGTCTCCGTACTACTGTCAGCGCATGTGCCAACAGCTCCTGCGTCGGCTCCTGCTGCAGCGCCGCGATCGCCTCCTCGATTCTTTCGTTTCCATCCAGTCCTTCTTCTTTTACTTTCATGCTTTTTTAGAAACATCTTTATAAATAACATTTTACTGTAGCGCAAAGGATGATCCATCCACTTTTTAAAACCAGACTTCCAAAAAGGAAAATGCTCTTTTCTGCCTAGACTCCATCATCACAACAAATCGCTTTGTAATACGTGCAGATTACCCCCTCTCTTATATGCCCATTGTTCCACCACTGTTTCTAGACGGATTGAATTCAGTTCCAAACCCTTTTCTTTTGCAATCAACAGATAATTCGATTTGCTAAGGTTTGAAAACTAGATCGAAGTCTAAACCGATCAGACAACGACAAGCTCTCCTCGATCGTATTTGACTGGTAAATCTTGTGGCTCTTGTGGTCTGAAAACGTTTCCCCGTCCAGACGACGTTCGGAGATCACATAAAACAACACATAACCAAGTTTTGTTGAAATACCACCTTCTAACACTGCTTTTCGTTTAGCGTCGGAATCGTCTGAAACAGAAAACGATAAACTCTTACTAAACAAAATAAAGAAAAGAGAAATCCAAGCTAATTTTTCACAAAAATATGAAACTCACAAAGACTTTCTTTCAAAACCTTAATTATATGCAGCCTGTCTTGATAAATCTCATTCAAAATGGATTTGAAGTTGCAAAATTTTCCTGCTCCTCCATCTCCATACAGCAAGTAATTATTTATTGAAAGTCCATTTAAAAACGCAGCCGCATTGTCGACTAAAAAATTCCTTTGTGCTTTATATTCCTGCAGTCTGATCTAAACCGGATGAACCCCTTTTTCCTGATATAAAAAACATGCAGTATTTTACATAGACTCCACAACCGTTTTTTGCATGAAACGTAAATAACTTTTTGATACATACCTGCACTTCTGCCTGGAATAGTCCGGATGCGTTGCCATTTCTCCATTCTGGAAGATAAACTGCTTGACTAGATACTGTTTAAAGATACCTATAACTCGGCAGAACTGCTTTCAGCGTCAGCTGCGCGATCAGCTTTATCGCTCTGATATCCTGCTTTGCTACATCTAAAATTTCTTTCGGAAGAATTTGCCCCCGAGTAATCTTTATTTTTGATACAACAGTTTTATCTAGCATCGCTGTTTCGGTCACAGATCTTTTAAACGAAGCCCCAGGATCGCTCTGGGCATAAAATGAAAAAAAATTCACTCCATCGATCCACAAACGCTACCATTTATGCATTCGTTGCTTACAGCAACCTGTAACGCGAGAAAATAACAGAATTTTAAAAAATCTCACGATAAACCGTAACCATTCAAAAAAATCATCACTCCCTCTATTTTATTCATAGATGCTCCCTTATCTCATAATGTTATTATTTTACCTAGGATTCGCCTTGAAGTCAATAAAATCAAGCACTTGTTCTGATTTGAGTCATCATAAAAAATTCTGTAAAAAATTCTGTTATGTTGTAAAACAATTTCTGCTCACTAAATAGAAAATATTCCATAATCCACTGATGATATTTCTTGTTTTCTAATCTCACCCCATTGATTTCTGTTTGCTGATATTATATAATAGAAATACATTATTTTGTATATTGATTCAAAAATGGAGGGGTTTTTATGAAAATTTTTTCAAAGGTAACGGCACTCTGTCTTGCTACCGTAATGGCTTTAGGCTTTTCAGGATGTACAAACAACAGCGCAAACGGTTCCCAGGGTTCTTCGATTGAGACAATTAAAACCAAAGGCTATGTTACGATGGCCACGAACGCAGAATTTGAACCGTTTGAATATAAAGATGGGAATGAAATCGTTGGAATTGATGTTGATATCTCAAACAAAATCGCAGAAAAGCTTGGCGTAGAACTGAAGATTAATGACGTTTCGTTCGACGCACTAACCTTCGAACTAAAAAATCACTCCTGTGATTTCGTTGCAGCTGGAATGAGCTATGACGAGGACAGAGCAAAGAACATTGATTTCTCTGATCCATATTTCAACGCGACGCAGGCGGTTGTTGTTAATTCAGACAGTCCAATTGCTTCTGCAGATGAGCTTTCCGGCAAACGCGTTGGCGTACAGTTGGGGACTACTGCCGACTCGTATTGTACAGCGCAAGGCCAGATAAACGTCGTTCGCTTTAACAAAGGAATGGATGCTATTGCGGATTTGATCAGCGGTCAGATCGACGCCGTGATGATCGATGACTTTCCTGCCAATAAATATGTAGAAAAAAATGAAGGAAAAATTAAAAAGCTCGATCAAGGACTAACCGGGGAAAAATATGTAATCGGTGTGCCGAAGGGCGATACTGAGATGTTATCGCTCATAAACTCCGTAATTGCAGAATTAAAAACAAGCAGCGAACTTGATGAAATCATCAGCAATTATATTTCTGTTGATTAACCTTATCTTTGCTAGGAGGATTTGATGGATTTTTTTAGTGCCATTTGGCAGCAGATTTATGATAACCTGATTTATAAAGATCGATATTTATACATTTTAAAAGGCCTCGGAACCACTCTTGAAATTACATTTTTTGCTGCCTTGATCGGAATTGTTATTGGCGTTTTGATTGCTCTGATTAAGGTTTCTGCTGTGGATAATAAAAAAC
>CAKSKO010000219.1 GCA_934465125.1 uncultured Eubacteriales bacterium | reverse complement strand
TCTTAAGTGTGTTGATTCATCGCAATATGACTTAATTGATTTAGAACGAGCACATCAGCTATTAAAAAAGAAAACTTCCAATGTTGCGGATAATCTGCATTATAAGGTGTTTGATTTGAAGCGTAGATTTGAGAGAATTGTTCATCCTACAGGTCTTTTCATTGTTTTGCTAGGAGTAGATGGCGCAGGAAAAACAACGATTGCAGAGAATTTAAAGGCTAGATATGTTACGGCATTCAGAAGAATTGATCATTATCATTCAAGAGTGCGTGTTTTAAAAGATATTTCTCAGTTAAAAAAAGATGCCACACCGATTGATGCATCAAATCCTCATGGAAAAAAGCAAAAAGCAGGAAAAATTACATCAGTAGCTAAGTTTGGCTATTACTTCTTGGATTTTTTGATTGGAAATATAAAAATTGCTGTTGCCAAAATTAAAAGCACACTTGTACTAGTTGAAAGATATTATTATGACTATTCAATAGATAAAGTGCGCTATAATTTGAATTTATCGGATGGATTTCTTTCCTTTTTTGAGCATTTTATCCTAAAGCCAGATGTTATATTTATTTTGACTGGCGATAGCCAAAAATTGCTAGATAGAAAACACGAAATTACAATTGAAGAGATTGATGAACAGAAGAAGAAATTGAACGATAGATTCATTAATAATTCAAAAGCAGTGTTTATTGATACTACAGAAGGAACTGTTGACGAATGTGTTTCTAAAATGCTTAAAGAATGTAATGCGATTATGAGGAACCGAAGAAAATGGTAAAAAATAGAATTCGTGTTTTAATATCAGCGTATGCTTGTGAACCTAATAAGGGCTCAGAACCTGGTGTGGGTTGGAATTGGGCACTGCAAATGGCAAAATTAGACGATGTTTATGTTATAACCCGATCTAACAATCGAAAAGCTATCGAAGCTTTTTTGCAGGAACATCCAGTGGAACATCTTCATTTTTATTATCATGATTGTGCTGAATGGAAAAGAAAAATGAAGAAACTGCCAAATGGTATATTTGTTTATTACAAAATGTGGCAGAAAGAAATATTGCCTATCGCAAAAAAAATTGTTAATGATGAAAAAATTGATATCGTACATCATATAACATTTAATGAATTTAGAACACCAGGGAAGTTGTATCAACTTTCGGTTCCATTCGTTTGGGGTCCTATTGGAGGTGGTCAATTCTATAATTCTATTTTCAAGGACGCTTACTTTAGTCAAAAGGATGTTTGCAAAGAAAAATTAAGAAACTTTATCAATAGATGTTATTTGATGTTCTCTCATGATATCAAGGCAGTCGTCAAAAAAGCAAACACAATTTTGATTGCAGATCAGTCTACAGAAAGCATCATGCCGAAATCAAGAGAATATATTCGTTTGCTGGAGACTGGATATGACTTGAATAGAAATGAAATTAAAACTTATGATGAAAATATAACAGTCAGCGAAAAGAGACCGATTAGACTTTTATGGGTAGGCGGTATTTGGCCGCGAAAAGGTTTAAAAGTTCTGATTGATGCATTGCATAGTAGCCAGTTTGAAAATTATTCATTAAGCATTGTTGGAGATGGGCAGGATCGTAAAGCATCTGAGAGGCTTGTGCAAGAATATGGAATTGGGGAAAAGGTACGCTTCTTAGGGGCGTTAAGCTATAATGAAGTAAATAATTTGTATGATAACGCAGATGTTTTCGTGTTTACAAGTTTGCGTGATACATCTGGAAATGTTGTGCTAGAGGCAATGTCTCATGGCCTGCCAGTTATTGCAATTAATCATCACGGCGTTGGAGAAATCGTTACAGATGAAACGGGTATTCGAATTGATCCAGTTTCTTATGACTCTGTAAAAAGTGATTTGGTAAAAGCGATTGAAAAGTATGCAAAAAATCCAGAACTAATGAAACAACATGGATTGGCGGGGCGAAAACGGTTGGAAATGCACTATTCGTGGGAAAACAATGCAAAGGTTTTACAAAGCATTTATGAGAGAATAGCTGTAGAAGAAAAACGAAAGGAACCACACAATAATGAGTAAAAATTTGTGGGGGGGGGGCAGCACGAGCTGCTTACTACTTAATTGGAAGATTTTTGCCAAAGTATCCGATGCCGGGGTATAAGTTTGCTTACAGATTTCGGTATTTTTTGTGTAAGCATATATTTGAATCCATCGGGAAAAATGTACTGATTAAAAGAAATGCATACTTTGGAGATGGTTCAAAAATACGAATTGGAAATAATTCACAAATTGGAATTAATTCGATTATGGACAATGATGTAATCATTGGTGATGATGTGACCATGGGACCAGATGTAATTATCTATACATCGTCTCACGAATATAAAGAACTTGGAATTCCAATTAATCAACAAGGTGAAAAACCTCATAGACAAGTTACCATTGGCAATAATGTGTGGATAGGTGCACGATGCATTATTTTGCCGGGGGTTTCCATAGGAGATAATGCAATTATTGGTGCAAATACGGTTGTAACAAAGGATGTTCCAATGAATTCAGTTTTTTGTGGGTCAGCCGGTAGTGTTGTGAAAATGAGATTTTAAGAAAGGAACAAGACAGATGCTGGGAGAGAAAATTTCGATTATAACAATTTCATATAATTCACGTAATACGATAGAAAGGACTTTCCAATCTGTATTGATACAAACATATCGCCCATTAGAATATGTTTTGGTAGACGGGGGGTCCACCGATGGCACTATAGAGCTTATAAAAAGATATCTGCCGATTTTTGAGAAAAATGGGATAGACGTTATTTATAAGTCGGAACCAGAT
>CAKSKO010000218.1 GCA_934465125.1 uncultured Eubacteriales bacterium | reverse complement strand
ATTTAACAGTGGGGCAGAAACAGAGGATTTTTTTATCGTTTGGGGTTAAAAGATGGAATGAAAGTGAAAAAGTTAATAAAATTGATTATTGAAGAGATACCATAAAAGTTTTAGGGAATCGTAGAGAATTATAACGATTCCCTTTTTAATTGTCGAATGATTGATAAAATTTTTGAAATATGCTATAGAAATGATATGGAGGTGCAATAGTATGAGCTTCAGCAGTGATATAAAAAAGTACGTCAAAAAAGCTTGCTAAGTCAGGAAGCATTTGCACAAGCAGTAGGTGTTTCTTTTACGACCGTCAATCGTTGGGAATCTGGAAAATGTAAACCGACTTTTAAGACTATGAAATTGATAGACGATTTTTGTAAAGCTCATGGAATTGATTTTAATATCAGTGATGAGTTGATTGAAGAAGAGTAAGATCAAACCTAAAAAATAAAAACGGAGAGATTATATGTTTACAACTATTGAATTATTTGCGGGTGCAGGTGGTCTTGCATTGGGAATAGAGAAAGTAGGTTTTAAAATGCTGGCATTGAATAAGTTCAATGCAGATGCCTGTGTAACATTAAGAAAAAATAGACCGAACTGAAATGTTATTGAAGGTGATGTGGATGAAATTTCTGGCCTTGATTTAGAAGAATATTTTTTCATCAAAAAAGGTCAACTGGATTTATTATCAGGTGGAGCACCTTGCCAAGCTTTTTCTTATGCAGGTAAAAAACTAGGATTGAAAGATGCAAGAGGAACATTATTTTATCATTATGCAATATTTTTGGAAAAGTTACAGCCTAAGATGTTTTTATTTGAAAATGTAAGAGGTCTATTATCGCATGATAAAGGAAAGACATACAAAACCATATGGAATTAAATTACCAGATGGATTAGTAGTTCACCGAGTATATGTAGAAATGAAAAATAAGCACAATACGATGAACTCAGCAGCTGGAAAAACGTTTATAAAAATGCAGAGCAAGTTATTAAAAGATGATGACTGTGCATGTTTTTTTAGTTGAGGCAATTGCAAAAAAATCTCAGAACATTAAATGGGAAACTTCAGTGGACAATCAGAAAGTGGGACATAAGCTGATTCGTCGTGTGAGTATGGATAAATTTTACGCATTGGTAACTGGACAGGACGATGCTTTCTATCAGATATGCATGGCCTTACCAGAAGTAATCCAGAAGGTCGTTGAAACGGAAGGAGAAAATCTTGTTCCGCATGATACAGTTATTGATGAATTGCGTGAAATTGCAAAAGAGAGTTCTATTGAAGGTACTGATCTTACTTTTGCGATGGCTATTTATATACTGGGCTTTTCTTCATATGCAGGTTTCAATTCGATGTTGACACCGGAAATGGTAAAATAGATGCAGACGAGCGACAGAATTTCAACATATGTAAAAATGATTCTGAAAAACAGCTATGGAACTGACAATAAATAAGGGAGTGAACCGTTATTAGTACAAATAAATTACCGGATGTATTTATATCATATGCCGCTGATGTTTTGGCCGATACTACACAAGGATTGAATCGAGCTGAATTGGTTAAACAATGTAATAAATATGCAATTAAATATGGGGTAGATATTCCGATAGCTACAACAGATTGGGGAGATTTTGGGAAAAAAGTAAAAAATAAAAGAACTGCTATGTACCAAAATTTATCTTCATTTTCAGGAGAACAACAATTCTCCATTATAAAAGAGATAGCGGAACTTCCGTTTTTTGCAAATAATCCAGAAGCAAAAGAATTACATAAATTTTTGCTAGAAAGATACAGTTCATATTCAGATATCGTAACAGAGGATAAAAAGATGGAACAAAGATATACCGTGGATGCCAGTTGTCCAACTGTGTTTATATCATATTCATGGGATGGTGATGATCATAAAAGATGGGTAAAAGATTTTGCTGATAAATTATTATCTGATGGGATAAATGCTGTAGTTGATCAATATGATTTATTATTAGGTGATCGTTTACCACAATTTATGGAACAATCTATTACGGATGCAGATTATGTTTTGATTATCTGTACACCATTGTATAAAGAAAAAGCTGATAAAAGAACTGGTGGTGTAGGGTATGAGGGTCATATAATTTCTGATGAATTATTCAATCATCATAACGAAAGAAAGTTTATTCCTGTATTAAGAAGAGGAACTTTTGAGACGGCATTGCCTAAATTTTGTGCAGGAAAATTGAGTATTGACTTGTCAGAAACACCAGTTTCTCAAGAACAATATCATGACTTGCTGACTACTATCTTTGGAAAAAAGAAGAAGCCGGCTATTGGGAAAAAACCATCTACAGTAGGGAATTTTCAAAAAAATTTAGATCAGAAAGAAGCAATTCATATCTTAGGTATAATTACAAATGAAGTGACTATTCCGAAAATGGACGGAAGCCGAGGAAGTGCTTTGTATTCAGTTCCATTTCAATTATCAAAAACACCTAGTGGATTATGGGGACAAATATTTGTCACAATATGGAACAGTCCACCTAGATTTACCACTATGCATAGACCAGGGATTGCTTCAGTTATAGGATCAAAAATTATTTTAAACGGAACAACAATTGATGAAGTGAAAAATTACCATAGAGATACTTTGCTATTGTGTGTTGAGGAAGCAAATAAAAAAGAACAAGAAATTAAAGAAAGAGAAAATCGTTTGAAAGAGCAAGAGGAAAAACGTAAACAACAGCATTTTCAACATGTATCTGATCTTGCAGACGAAATAAATTTTTAACGATTAACCCAAAGAGCATTAATCGTAAAAAGTTAATGCTTCTTTTTTTGCCTTTTTCCAAAAGCATCTGACATTGTACACC
>CAKSKO010000217.1 GCA_934465125.1 uncultured Eubacteriales bacterium | reverse complement strand
AGGAATCAGAAATCTTTAGATTAAGTGTGGGAATAGACAACTTTAGGTTTATAGAACGCTAAAGGATATCCAAAAGATAAGTGAGTACAGAAAATCAGCTGCAAAATCCTCTTATCACTGATTAATTATCACTCAAAGAGTGCATAGACCTGTTTACGTTTCTATTTGCACTCATAACAAATAAATCTTCCTAACATTTTTATGTTCAGCTGAAATAAACGTATTTCTAATTGATGAAAACAATGTAGAAAAAGTAGTTTTAATTAAGGTGCAAAATTTTTCATCGTAAAAATAAAATCTCGCGGAAACGATCCTTTTGCGACAACAAAGGATGTCTCAACCGAAAAAAACTTAATTTTAGTCTCAACGCTGAATTGAAGGGTTTTGAAATAATTGTATAACTAGTAAACAATTAAATTTATATTTTTCTGTTCTGCTTATAAAAATTTTGGATAGCGCTTTCCTTTATTGCATATATCTTAGGGAAAGGAGAAGCGACGATGAAATTCTATATTCTCACAAAAAAGAAAATAGCTATTTTTGGATTCTGCGTTTTATGTGCCTCACTCGCTCTTATAATTGCATTGCAGGGATTGCTAGCTGTTGTAAGTACCTCTGCGTCGATTAGTAAAATTCCCATTTGTTCTGTTGAGAAAGAAAAACAAATTGTTAGCATATCTTTTGACGTCGCATGGAATAACGACGATACAGAAAAATTATTGTCTATTTTAAAACAAAAGCAAGTTAAAACTACATTTTTCCTTACTGGCGATTGGGTAGATCAATACGCAAGTTCGGTCAAAACAATTTTCAAAAATGGACACGAAATTGCAAATCACTCCGATTCTCATCTTCATATGACTGAACTCTCGCCAGAAAAAATAACAGAACAAATTCAAAATTGCAACAACAAAATTGAAAAGATAACAGGAACTTATCCAACTCTTTTTCGAGCTCCTTATGGGGAGTACAACGACGTCGTAATTGACTCAGTCCAGCACGCAAAAATGTATTGTATCCAGTGGAATATCGATAGCTATGACTGGAAGGATCTTTCCGCCGAAGAAATGCAAAAACGAATTATAGATAACATAAGGCCTGGTTCCATCATTTTGTTTCATAATGGTGCAAAAAATACTCCGATTGCCTTATCACAGATTATCGAAGTAATTCAAAAAGAAGGGTATCAGATTGTTCCTGTCTCAGAACTAATTTATCACGGAAGCTACACAACGGATCATGAAGGAAAGCAATCCCCTATCGATCCCAGCAGCTTAAATCTTTCCAGTGAAAAATAGGATGAAAAATAGAAGTAATCTTATATTTTTTCTATTTTTCCTCTTATTTTCTAGAAAAAACAGATAAATTCACCTGACATCTTGCTTTTTTCTATCGTTGCTGCTATACTAAAGCAAGTGTATAACGCAATGAGAAAGTAGAAGTAGTTCTTATCCTCTCTATGGCAGAGAAAACATGCCGTGGCTGGAAGCATGTTGCATAGAAGTTAAGAACGAAATTCCCTTTTGAGCGGTGCAGCTGAACAGTTTAGTAAGCTGCAACGGTGGGCACCGTTATTTGCCGGCAGAGTGTTTGCTCTTTTGCAAAAACTAGGGTGGTACCACGGAAGTGCGCTTTCGTCCCTTGCATCGGGATGGAAAGCGTTTTTTTATGCACATTTTATAAAATCTTTTATGGGGTGAACGGTATGAAAGAACAGCTTGAGCATATTTGCACCGCGGCTGAAAATGAATTGAAACAGGTAAACAATTTACAAGAAATTGATGCTCTACGGGTAAAATATTTAGGAAAAAAAGGAGTGTTAACTTCTGTTCTAAAGCAAATGGGGACTCTTCCCGCTGAGGAACGACCCGCTGTGGGACAACGCGCGAATGAAATTCGTCTCTTTCTTGAAA
Organism: uncultured Eubacteriales bacterium; assembly: GCA_934465125.1. Classification (GTDB taxonomy): domain Bacteria; phylum Bacillota; class Clostridia; order Oscillospirales; family Acutalibacteraceae; genus CAKSKO01. Next base: position 933 of record CAKSKO010000217.1, on the reverse strand, counting down.
ATGAAATTGAAAAGGCAACAAAGGAAAAAAAGCTGCTCTTAGTAAAACAACAGCTTAAAAATGAAAAAATTGACGTAACCATGCCCGGAAAGCGCCATCATATTGGAACCAAGCATCCGGTTTCGATTGTTTTGGATGAAATCAAAGAGATTTTTATTGGTATGGGTTTTGATATTGTGGAAGGACCCGAAATCGAAGAAGATTATTATAATTTCGAAGCACTAAATATTCCAGCCGACCATCCGGCACGAGATACACAAGACACATTTTATATCAATGACAAAACACTTTTACGGACGCAAACATCTCCGGTACAAGTCCGTGTGATGGAAAAACAAGAACCGCCGATCCGTATTATCTCACCGGGACGTGTTTATCGCTGTGATGAAGTCGACGCAACACACTCCCCGGTATTCCATCAGCTGGAGGGCCTTGTGGTTGACAAAGGAATCACCTTTGCTGATTTAAAAGGAACGCTTGAAACGTTTGTCAAACGTCTTTATGGTGAAGATTCTGTCGTCCGTTTCCGGCCGCATCATTTTCCATTCACAGAACCCTCCGCAGAGGTTGATATCCAATGCTTCCACTGCGGCGGAGAAGGTTGTCGGCTTTGTAAGGGGGAAGGCTGGATCGAAATCTTGGGATGCGGTATGGTCCATCCTAAGGTTTTGAAGAATTGCGGGATTGATCCGGAGGAATACAGCGGCTTTGCATTAGGAATGGGATTAGAACGTGTTGTTATGCGGCGCTATAACATTGATGACCTGCGTTTATTTTATGAAAACGACATCAGATTTTTAGAACAATTTTAGGAGGCAGACGAATGAATCTCTCATTAAAATGGTTAAATGAATTCGTCAATATCGACATTGCTCCAAAGGATTTCGCCGAAGCAATGACGATGAGCGGATCGAAGGTTGAAAGCTATCATAC
>CAKSKO010000216.1 GCA_934465125.1 uncultured Eubacteriales bacterium | reverse complement strand
CCATCATACTGCATGATGACAGTTGTAAAGTTATTCACCAAAACAACCAGAGAAACAGTTGCCGGATATTTCTCTTCGGCGGCCATACCTTTTGCAGGAGATCAACGGTTTTGGCAACCTTCTTCCTGCTACTCATTATAAGCCGCACCTCTATCTTCTTATCATTTTATAGCTTATAATATACCATTGTTCCAAAATAATGTCAATTCATTTGTGTAGAGGTTTTGTGGTGAGAGAATTGCCTTGCCAGTAATCATATTTAGGAGAGAGAAAATGAGAACAAGTGATTTTTTTTATAAGCTCCCAAAAGAGCTTATTGCGCAGACTCCGATTGAACCGAGAGATCATTCTAAACTAATGATTCTTGATAAAAAGACCGGAACTACTCTTCATAAACATTTTTATGATATTATTGATGAATTTATGCCTGGAGATTGTTTGATTTTAAACGATTCGAGAGTTTTGCCGGCAAGACTTTATGGAGTCAAGGAGGGAACAGGCGCGACAGTAGAATTTTTGCTGCTGAACCAAAAAGAAGGAGATACATGGGAAGTCTTGGCAGGACCCGGGAAAAAAGCCAAACCGGGGACAAAATTTTCCTTTGGAGACGGCATCTTAAAAGCAGAAGTGAATGATGTGACAGAATCTGGAAACCGAATCGTGACGTTTACCTATCAGGGGAATTTTTACCAAACGCTTGATGCAATTGGGCAAATGCCGCTTCCTCACTATATTACAGAACGGTTAGAGGATAAAGAGAGGTACCAAACAGTTTATGCCAACGAGCCAGGATCTGCGGCGGCACCTACCGCAGGGCTTCATTTTACCGCGGAACTTTTAGAAAAACTGCGTATAAAAGGTGTTTCGATCGGGTTTGTGACCCTTCATGTAGGGCTCGGGACATTTCGGCCGGTCAAAGCCAATGAAATTACCGACCATAAAATGCACGCGGAGCATTATATGCTCTCTAAAGAAACTGCAGCTTTAATTCGTAAAACAAAAGAAAACGGCAAACGGGTATTTGCAGTCGGGACGACAAGCTGCAGGACGCTGGAATCGGTTTTTCAGAAAGAGGGAGAGATCAGAGGGAGTGAAGGCTGGACAGATATTTTTATTTATCCGGGCTACCAATTCAAAGTAATCGAGGGGTTGATTACAAACTTTCATCTTCCAGAGAGCACTTTGGTTATGCTTGTTTCTGCGTTTGCAGGATTTGACAATACAATGAAAGCATATGAAGAAGCGGTGAAAGAAAGATACCGATTTTTTAGCTTTGGGGATGCCATGCTCGTGGTATAAATAGAAAATTTGAGCAAAAAAGAGACCGAAAAAGCACTACATTAGTGAGCTTTTTCGGTTTTTTGATATCTGATTTTAAAGACTAATTTTTAGTACGAAATCAGTGAAAAGTGCCGTTTTGCCTCTAATTTTTGCAAGAGTTTGAGAGGAAAAATAGGGAGTAAATATGTGAATGTTGATGTATAAAACAGACGGATTAAGTTGACTACTGATTCAGGGAGCCCTATATATGATACACCGAGATTGTAAAAAGTATGGCGATGAAAAATTCTAAGAGTAGATTTGAAAGTGAATTCTGACTTAACTTCCGATAACAATATAAAAAGGAAACAGAGAAGGTACTTTGCATAGGCGCTTATTGTTCGATTTGTGCGGAAGATCGTGTTGGCGGTAAATGGTATACTAATCAAGCGACCAGATGGGTCATTGAGAGTTTGTCCTATCATAGAGAAGGAGTCATGCCTTAAAAGGAACCTATTACAAATTGGGGTAAACGACGCTGTTTGCATGGAAGCCGGAACAGTTTGAATTTTGCGCAGACGCTGCACTGGTATTTCGAGAAAATACTCAAGTGGATTTTGCGCCCATCCAATATGGCAGCTGTGTTTGACCGCCGGATTTATTGCAGGCCAGATTTGTTCTAAACACTTCTATAGAGAAGATCATATTCATCAAAAATAAGGACAATTGTATTGATTATCTTACTAAAAGAATGCGCAGGAATGAATTTGTAGTTTTTCCGGTGGTCAGGAAGTTCTTCGAAGTGTAGCTTTCTATTGGCTGTGGCCAAAACAGCAAATGGTTGGCTATAGTTTACAGAGGGAATATCGCTTATGGTAGCTTTAGTATGCTGGCGCGGCTTTGTCATGGAATTAGTCTGGGTATTTTGCTCTACCGTATGGATAAAGAAGAACTCTTGCGTTATAAAAATTTCACAGTGAATTTTGCTCCTGCATATGGAGAAAAGCTAAGGTGGTTTTTGACGGATAAGACCACTGGAATTGTGTTGAATTGATGATAGAACGGAGAATAAGGCTAGAACAGAAAATGATGTTAACAAACCCCAAGAGTTTTGTATTAATTTAAAGTATGTTTTTTCAGGGATTTATTTTTAAGTGAACTTAAAATTTTGTGGAACAAGATTCCAGTACAATTAGATGTCATAAGAAGTCAGTGGGACTGCAGGAGAGCAATATATTAGGAGATGATTGAAATGCATATAAAAATATTGCATATAGTAACACTCGATGAAATTAACCAAATTTTACATCACGATGCAATTGAATTTATTGGGGTATCCCAAATATCATGTTAGGTGAACGAATGTGGGGATATTGTTGAAACAAAATTATATCTAGCTTCATGTGGTAGTTGAAAAGGAAGAGCAGTTTGATGATATTTGAGCAGTTTGGAGATGTAAAATTTGGATAGTTGCATATAGAGATCGGGGAATTTGATATAATCGTGTTGAAAAAAAGGAAGGAAAAGAGTAAAATATAATCAAAGAAACAGTGGATTCGAGAGGGATTAAAAAAGTATTTGTAGCAG
>CAKSKO010000215.1 GCA_934465125.1 uncultured Eubacteriales bacterium | reverse complement strand
GAATTAGAACCGTTTTGGTTGGGGTTGTCTTTACCGTTTTGATGGCCGTTATTGGAACTTTGGTGCGCAGTATTAGCAGGATTTTCCACTTTCCAATTTTAAAACAACTCAATCAATTGCTTGGGATTGTATTTGGAGCATTAAAATGTGTCATAATATTATTGATACTTACTTTGATGATTCGGGTTTTTGTACCAATGTTCAATCCGGTACCCCAGATTTTCTCGGAACAGAGTATTGAATCTACTTTTATTTTTAAACATATATATAACCATAATCCATTATATAGTGCACTAAAGGGTTTGGGTGTTTAAGGAATTTGTGAGGGCTTATTATGAGTAGTTTTTCAGAGCAGTTTAAAAAGAATTGTAATATCCCGAACTTGCTGTCGGCAGTTCGTATTTTGGTAATTTCCCCTTTGGTGTACTATTTTTTGCAGGATAATTATATAGCGTCAGCTGGGATTTTAATCATCTCAGGAATCAGCGATATGCTTGATGGTTATTTTGCGCGTAATTTCAACCAGATTACAAAATTAGGCGCGATGCTTGATCCGGTAGCGGATAAATTAACGCTGGCGGCTGTTGTGCTTTGCATTGGAATCAAATTCACTGTTGTGATGCCACTTGTGTTTATTTTAATCTTTAAAGAGCTTGCGATGTTAGTTGCAGGAGTGATCTTGCTGCACCGTCACAAAACACCGCCTGCTGCAAAATGGTATGGAAAACTTGCGACAGTTGTTTTTTATTTTTCGGTTACAATTATCGTTGGATTAAAAGCAATTTGGGGAATTGAGAATACGGTTCTCACTGTTTCTTTCATGTCAATTACAGCGATTTTAATGTTATTTGCACTCACAAAATATTTTATTCTTTTTTTAGACGAGTTAAAAAAGGACAACAGAAAAAAACATTATCACAGGACCCAAAAGAGTACAGCGGTTCGTTCTGACAGTCGTTGAAACGATTAATAAGACTAGTAATATTCTATGAATGGTTAAGGAGAAAGATTATGCTTTGTTCAAGATGCAAAAAACGTCCTGCAGTTGTTTTTATTGCGACGAGTCAGTCGGAGGCCCCAACTGAAGGACTATGTATTATGTGCGCGAAGGAACTCCATATCAAGCCGGTAACAGATATCGTTGATAAAATAGGGGTGTCGGATGAAGAACTTGAAATGATGCAGAATCAGCTAAGTGAATTGATGACACTGGGGCTTGATCAACAAGATGACCCTTTTGAAGATAACAAGGAAAATGACTTTATGCATGGGGGCGCAGCAACGTTTCCATTTTTACAGAGTATTTTTTCGGAATCCTTTCAGGCGCCAAATGAGCCAATTCAAAAGGAATCTTCAAAAGAAGAAAGCAAGCAGGGTGAGAAAGATAAAAAACGAAATAATAAAAAAGCGAAGAGAAAGAATATTAATAACTACTGTTACGACCTAACGGGCAGAGCCAAAGAAGGAAAGCTCGACAGAGTAATCGGGAGAGACAAGGAAATTGAAAGGGTAGTACAAATTCTCAGCAGAAGGACGAAAAATAACCCCTGTCTTATTGGGGAACCAGGCGTTGGAAAAACGGCGATCGCAGAAGGTCTTGCAATTCGGATTGTAGAAGGGAAGGTTCCGGTTCGTTTAAAAGGGAAGGAAGTCTTTTTACTCGATTTAACCGCTTTGGTGGCAGGAACGCAATTTAGAGGACAATTTGAGAGCAGAATCAAGGGGTTGATTGAAGAAGTAAAGGAAGCTAGAAATATTATTCTGTTTATCGATGAGGTACATAATCTCGTTGGGACAGGTGATGCAGAAGGATCAATGAATGCAGCAAATATTCTAAAGCCCTCGCTTTCACGCGGGGAAATCCAAGTAATTGGAGCGACTACTTTTGCAGAATACCGCAAATATATTGAAAAAGATTCTGCATTGGAAAGACGGTTTCAGCCTGTTACGGTAACAGAACCATCGCTTGAAGACACGATTTGTGTACTCGAAGGAATTAAAACGTACTATGAGGAATATCACAGAGTAAAGGTTTCGGATCATCTGATCCGCCGTGCAGTGCTTCTTTCTGAGCGATATATTACAGATCGGTTTTTGCCTGATAAAGCGATTGATTTATTAGATGAAGCATGTGCTGCAGCGGCGCTTAGAAACGTCCATATGGACGAGTATGACCATGTAGAGGAACAAATTCAAAAATTAAAAGAGAAAGAGGACCAGTTGACAACAGCCGAAGAAGGAATCGATTATGAGAAGCTGGCTCAAACGCGCTGTGAACTTGCTAAACTGACTGATAAAGCGGAACAAATTGCACAAGTTGCATGGGACAATTCTGTTACCGAAGAGGATCTTGCGCATGTTATTGAACTTTGGACAGGGATCCCCTCTTCGAAGGTACAACAAAACCAATTTAAGAAACTTTTTCATATGGAGGAAAAGCTCAAGGAGAAGATTGTTGGCCAAGACGAGGGTGTTGAGGCGGTTGCGGCAGCGATCCGACGCAATCGAGTGCAGATCAGCCCCAGAAGAAGACCGGCTTCGTTTATTTTTGTTGGTCCCACTGGGGTTGGAAAAACGGAGCTTGTAAAGGTTTTATCGGAGGAATTATTTGACACCCCTGAGACCCTGATCCGACTGGATATGTCGGAATTTATGGAAAAGCATTCGGTATCGCGTATTATTGGTTCTCCGCCGGGCTATGTTGGCTACGATGAGTCCGGTCAGTTGACGGAAAGAGTCAGAAGACAGCCGTATTCTGTATTATTGCTTGATGAGATCGAAAAAGCACATCCAGATGTAATGAATATTTTGCTTCGGATTTTAGACGAAGGCAAAATTACGGATTCTCACGGACGCGTGGTGAACTTTGAAAA
>CAKSKO010000214.1 GCA_934465125.1 uncultured Eubacteriales bacterium | reverse complement strand
CTTTTTCTCTCGACTCGATTCCCAGCGCGTCCCCGAGATCCTCAATATTAGGTTTTATTTCCTCTAAAGCCAGCCTAATTTCATCAAATTGCAGCATTTTATCATCCTTTTTCATAAATTCATATAGAATGATTATAGTCGAGAATCATAAGAAAGTAAAGTATCCCCTATTGCAGTATGGTCCTCCATACTGGGTGATGATAATCTTTGCAAGCGCTGGATTAGAGCGTTTGATATTAACTGGGTATTGTAATTTTTTCTCATAAACCCACATAACTTAATCCTCCTCTACCCTATCCCACGGCCATGGATCGGATATCCATGCCCAGCGGTTTGCATCCATTGCATTGGATTGGATCGGTCCAAACTTTTCTTCATATTCAGCGCGAAGCATATCACTTTTCATTTTATATTCGTCGAGCTTTTGCGCCGCTGCGATGTTATCGGGATGCGTATCTAAAAATAAGTGAAGTTCTACGATTCCAAAATCATACGTTGCAATTTTTCTCATCAAGCGTTGTCTTTCAGTCATTTTTCTTCCCTCCGCATCCTATAAAAGGTTTATGAAGGACTGGAAACAGTGTTCCATTTTCTAATCCTTGTTCTGGCTGATACATTTTATCTAAATTTTGATACGGAACATATGCCATTCCTGGTACTGGGTTTTCGGGCAGAGGCGTGATTCCATATTCCATCGATTTCATCCGAAAGAGATCGTCTATCATAATCATTCGTCCCCCTTTTGCTAATAGTCGTTGTCCACTCCTATCATATGCAGTCTCTGGTTTTTTGTTCTTTTGGGCGGTCTTATAAAAAATCCTCTACTCTAAAAAGATCCCCTCTGTGGTAGTGTTCACTCTACACAGAGGGGATTCTTTTTATAATTTTCAATCGTTTGAAGCCTTTGCTACCAGGAGACCGGCTTGCCCATAATTATATTTTCTGCGTTTTTCATCAGTTGTATTACTACATCCTTTGACAATTTCTTTTCTATCAAAGAAATATTTGGCTGGAATTCTGGCGGTCGCTTTGCCAAGTTATGGCAGTCAGTCCCGACTACATGAATTAAATTTTCTTTCATCAGTTTTAAGAGCTTCCCCGATAAAAAAGGCTTATGAATAGATTTTAAATTGGTTTGCATCAAACATCCCATATCGACCAAATACTGAATCAAAGATTTATTCTTGATCAAATAGGGATATCGTTCTAAATGTGCAAGCACTGGGATTTTTCCGTAGTCCTCCAAAATCTGTTCAAATTGCGATAAGGTCTCTTTCCCAAATTCTGTGTCATACGCAAGCTCAACAAGTAGATACAGCTTTTCATTCACACAAAACGGAGAAATCTGATCATTATAAAAAAAATATTTTGTAATGTATGACTCACTGCCTAACACAAAGGTCATATCACTTTCTATTTCATTCATTACTTTTTCATAGGCGGTAATCCGTTTTTGCAAAAAATCTTCCGGACTAATTTTATGAGAATAGTAATGTGGCGTTAAAACAACTGTTGATACCCCTTGTTTTTTTAAACTTTGGAGTAATTCTTTCGTCTCTTCAATATCTTTCGCACCATCATCTATACCGGGAAGAATATGGGTATGAAAGTCAATCCCATTATTCAGCATAATTGTACTTATAATGGTAGGAATCTTTGGAAGCTTCACTCGAGTAGTTTAAAACAAATCCTATAATCTTTGCCTCGATTAATTCTATTTGCTTAATCGTTTTTACAAGATCAGTATGTTTTGACTTCCCTTCCTTTAATACCAAAAGAACCCCATCAGATAATTTTATAATCGGCAGCGCATCCGATACAACATTCAATGGAGGTGCATCCAAAACAATAAAATCATAATTATTTTTTACCGTTTCCAGCATCTCTTTCATCACATCACTCGCAAGCGCCTCAGACGGATTTAAAACAAGAACTCCCCCCGGAATAATGTCAAGGTTCTCATAAGACGTTTTCTTAATCACCTCAGTAAGCGAGGTTAAGCCCCCTAAATAATTTGTTAAGCCTGGTGTGTTACTAACATTAAAAAATCGGTTGATTCTGGATTTTCTCAGATCAATATCGATCAAAAGAACTTTGATTCCTGCTTGCGCCAAAGAAAGCGCTACATTTGCAGAAGTGGTTGATTTTCCTTCTTCCTGAAAACAGCTGGAAACAACAATTGTTTTGCAGCCCTTTTTATGCAACGAAAGCATCAAGTTTGTTCGCAATGTTTTATATGCTTCTGTTACACGGAATTTCAAGTCCGGATCAATATCCTCATTTACCATCAAAGACCGCTTTTTAGGATTATCGGTACTAGGCATTATTTTTTCCCTCCTTTTGATCCTGCATTAAACTTAGGAATAATTCCAAGAACAGGGATCATATACTTCTCCTCGAGATCCTCTGTACTCTTGATTCTAACATCAAGTACTTCACGTAATAAAACATAAACAATAGATATTATCAAACCTAAAATAAATCCAATTATACTGTTTAGCACAACATCGGGACTAGAAGGTTTTGTAGGTAGTCCCGCCGAATCAATTACTTTAATTACGTCATGATCATTAAAGGTATTCACATATTCAGGAGCCAACCCAGCAATCGCATTGGCTATTTTTTGTGAGTCAACTGGTACTCTAGACGTCACCTTTACGTCAAAGATCTCCGTGTTTTCCACAATTGCATAAGTTGTCATCTTTTTTAATTCAGCGTTTGTATAGGAAAAACGATTTTTTTCTTGAATTTTATCAAAGAACGTATTAGAGTTTAGCATCTCTATATAAGTCTTTACTACTTTTTGTGCATAATTAAGATCATTAATACTTGCATTTTGTCCGGTTGTTGTCGTCTGACCAACTTGGACATATAATCTTGATGACGCTGTATATTGCTCTGGAA
>CAKSKO010000213.1 GCA_934465125.1 uncultured Eubacteriales bacterium | reverse complement strand
ATCAAAAGGCGATCGATCGTCATTACTATAAGGAAAAATAATCTTACATTTTACAAATAAGACAAACTATATTATGTTAATAATTCAGAAAGAACTTGAGAAAATCAAAACCACTTTCTCAAGTTCTTTTTTATTTTACATTTAGAATATACTGTTTATTTTTAAACTGGGCTGGCCTCCTGCCCAATTCGTTTGATTTTTACTTTTACATCAACTTGATACTTCGATGTCTGCAAAATTTCCTTCCAGTTGTCTTCAATCGATTTAAAATACTCTGGTTCTTTATTGAAGAGAATTCTTCCGAAATTAAAGATATCACTCTTATATTCCAATACAGACTTTTGAATGGATTCTTCCGCTAATTGTTTAAGCTTTGTTTGCAACGCTTCCTGCATCACTTCAAAATATGAGTTTGGAAGTTTCTCTGTTTTGTTTTGTTCGATCTCATAAACGTTCGCGTCAGCGCTGACTGAAATAAAAAAGCTTGGGCTGCCGTTTGAGAGCGCCACATCAATTTTACTCGACGAATCCACAATTGTATACGTAACATTCCCGACTCCTTCAAGTGCTAGTACTTCCGTTGCATTTTTTACTCTTCCGTCTATCAAAAGTGCTCCTCTAGTTTGATCAGCATCTAGATATCCAGAAAGCTTACCGCCGTCGAAAACCGCTGTGCCGTCTGCTATGATCTCTTCCCCGTTGTCTCCTTCTCTTTTTAACAAAGATACCGCTCTGGGATCCGCTTTTCTGCTTTGCAAATCGCTGACAAATTTTAAAACATTCGATGGCATCACCGCGGAGCTTAAATCTTCTGATTTTGCAAGCTGAGCGATTTCTTTTGCCATAATCAATTGCTCTCCATTTTTGCTGTTCATCGTTTGTTTTGCTTCAGATTTACTAATAAAAACATCAACAGAAGGACGTGCCTCATAATGTCTGATAAAGAAGTCCATAATATCGCTAACACCTTCTTTGGCCGCTTCTTCGCCAATTACCACAAGAAGATTTTGTGAATATAGCGGCTCTTTTCCTGTTATCCTTGTGATATTCGTCAGAGCATCTAAAACAGATCTTCCATCAGCCGTGATCACCGACGCGCTATTTTTTTCTTCTCCCATATCCGGTCCACCCTGAGTATTAAAAATCTGCGTCGTCACTGTATAAACGGCATCTTTTTTATCCACGCCAATTCCTTGAACAAGCAGTCGTTCATGGATCTGTTTTGCTCCGGAACACCCGCTTATAAATAGAAGTCCTATTACAAAAAATAATGAGATAAACTTAAGCTTCATGTTCTTTTTCTCTCCCTTTGCGTTTTATCGTATCAGCAATTAAAAAGCAAACCGGAATAACAAACGCTACTAAAATAGTAAATAAGAGTAAAAAACGTAGGTTATAAATTAGATAAGAAAGTTTTCTTGACTCTGTAATCAGCACACTCAATACTGTGACCGCAGCACCCGCTAGCAAAATAGAAATCTTTCCGGCTTTTTTGCCAAACATTCTCTGCATACAAAGTGAGAATAAATATAAAAACAAAGCAATTTTGATAAACAGGCCGGTCGTCCATATTCCTAAATAAAATGCGTCTAACCGTTTTAACATTCCAATTTCTGCAACGCTTGTCGCGGCATAAACAGGAAACGTCTGCGTCTTTAAATAATCCCCTAGTGCGCCAACCATTAAGGTAATCATCAAAGCGATTGATACATAAACCGCCGTATTCCACCAGAAAATCCCTTTTTTTACGTTACCCGTTACCATTGGAAGCAACATCGCTAGGGCCGGAATACAGGATGTCCTCGCAATCATCAGCATCACCCCATTCGTCATTTGCTGTGGTCCATCATATAAAAGCGGCGTATAGTTGACAGCATCAATTTTAGGGATCAAAGCGATCACAATAAAAATCACAGCAACACAAATCAATACTAAAATCAATCCGGAAGTTCTGGCAATTGCCTCGATTCCCCTATATGCCCCATAGCATGAAACGATGATCACTGCTAAAGACAAAGCAATCAGCGAAACTTGTGGGCTAATCACATTCGAAACAAATGAATCAAACAAAGAAAGTGTATAGCAACTGACAAGGAAATAATATACAGCATAAATCAGTACCACTGCTCCTCCTAGTTTTCCTAATAAAAAATAGGAGTATCCTGCGATATCCAAACCTTGATGCGACGCTGTTAGTTTATAAACAGGAATAATTAAAACAAACGTTAAAAGAAAAGAGATCCCGGCAGAGAGAAGATGCTCCCACATAGTATCTCCTCCCGCCATGAGCGGGTTATAGGTCAAATTCACGACCATTCTGCTAATAAAAAGCATGACAAACAGCTGTCCTACCGTAATGACAGATTTTTTTCCCATACAATTACCTCTTTTCCTCTCCAGCATTCGCTCCAGGCATTGTTTGAACCTTATTTTCTTTTTTCGCAAGCGTCTTCCAGCCAGCCCGAATGATAACGTCTCTCATGCCAAACATACTAAATGGTGAAATCGGAGAAGAAAATGGAACACCAAAATTATTTTTTGCGCAGATATTAATTAGCACAGCAGAAAGAAGAAGCATGATCCCCCAAATTCCCATAAATCCTCCAGCAAAGATAAAGAGCATTCTCAAAATAGCCGTCGGTTCATAAAGGCTCGGAATGACATACGACGAAATGGCAGTCAATGCTACCACCATCAGCGTCGGGGACCCGATTAACCCAGCGCCTACCGCCGCTTCTCCGATTACAAGCCCTCCTACAATACTGACAGCATGTCCTAACGGTCTTGGAAGCCGCAATCCCGCCTCACGCATAATCTCATAAACAAAATGAATTACTAAAGTTTCTATCATCAACGGAAACGGAGTCGACGCGACAGCTTTTGCAATCTTGTTTAATAGCTCACCA
>CAKSKO010000212.1 GCA_934465125.1 uncultured Eubacteriales bacterium | reverse complement strand
GCCAGATTTAATCATGCTCGACATTATGCTTCCGGAGCTTGACGGATGGCAGGTGTGTCGAGAAATTAGGAAAACGTCAGAGTGCCCGATTATTATGCTAACAGCCAAGGGTGAAGTATTTGATAAGGTGCTCGGTTTAGAGCTTGGAGCAGACGATTATATTGTAAAACCATTTGAAGCGAAGGAAGTTGTTGCGAGAATCAAAGCGGTTCTACGCAGAAGCGGACAAGTCAAAGAAGACACCGTCAAGAAAGTGCAGTTTGACAAACTCTCGATCAATTTAACAAATTATGAGCTCAGAGTAAATGGGGTGCAAGTCGATACGCCTCCAAAGGAAATGGAACTGATTTTTCATTTAGCGAGCAATCCGAATCGAGTGTTTACAAGAGATCAACTGCTCGACGAGGTATGGGGATTTGATTATTATGGGGATTCAAGGACTGTAGATGTGCATGTCAAACGGCTCAGAGAAAAACTTGAAGGCGTATCCGACAAATGGGCACTAAAAACAGTATGGGGTGTTGGATATAAATTCGAGGTGAAGGAGTAAATGGCGGTACAAAAGACGCTGTTTAAAAAGTATTTGGGAATTAGCATGACAATTTTGCTTGGGAGTTTCCTTGTTTTGGGGACGATTTTGCTGATTTTTATCTCAAAGTACTGGGAGGATGAGAAGCACGATTTACTCGAAGGAAACGCAAAAGGTATTTCGGCGCTTGTTGCGAGGAACAGTACCGCGGTAGGATCGGGCTTTTATTTGGTAGATAGTAAAATGATGCAGGGCTTTTTGAGTACATTTTCTTCAAACATCAACGCCGATATCTTCATTACCAATCAAGAAGGCGAAATTTTGCTTTGTTCGAATTCAAAGGCAGGCAGTCATCAAGGCGCGATCATTCCTGTCGATATCATGAACGCTGCTTTAAATGGGGGATACGATGGGACAAGTGACCTCGGTGGGCTTTATGGCCATATGAGTTACGTAGTATCGGTCCCGATCGTAATCGATACGACAAACGAACAGCTTACCGTCGGAGCGGTTTTTACTGCAACCGACGCGCGGGCCATCAACGCGTTTCAGTTTGATGTGTTAAAAATTTTATTATTGGCGTCGGTCGCGGCATTTTTCATCTCATTTTGCCTTATTTGGATGTTATCATATAACATGGTAAAACCGCTCCGACAGATGGCGGTTGCGGCGTATTATTTTGGAAACGGAGATTTTACCCAGCGTGTCCCCGCTGCAAGCCAAGACGAAATTGGGCAGCTGGCGATCGCGTTTAATCAGATGGCGGATTCTTTAGCAGCTTCTGAGAATACAAGAAGAAGTTTCATCGCAAATGTTTCACATGAGCTCAAAACGCCGATGACGACGATTTCCGGGTTTATCGACGGAATCTTAGACGGTACCATTCCAAAAGAAAAGCAGGAATACTATTTAAAAATTGTATCAAAAGAAACAAAACGGCTTTCAAGGCTTGTTAAAACGATGCTCGATCTGTCTAGAATCGATAACGGGGAATTAAAAGTACGCAAACAGCGTTTTGATATTATGAGCATTGTCTTATCGGTTTTGCTCTCGTTTGAACAGAAAATTGAAGAGAAAGGTCTTGCAATCAAAGGTCTTGAACAGATCCAGAGTATTTATATCGATGGGGATCCGGATATGATCCATCAGGTGGCATACAATTTGGTGGAAAATGCGGTAAAATTTGTAGAAGACGAAGGCTATATCTCGGTGGCAATTGAAGAAGAATATGATAGAGTAGTCGTTTCGATAGAAAACAGCGGGCAAGGGATTCCATCGGACGAAATTGATTATATCTTTGATAAGTTTTATAAGACGGATAAGTCGAGAAGTCAAGACAAAAATGGTATGGGATTAGGGCTTTATATCGTAAAAATGATTTTAAAGCTTCATGGCGGAGATATTAAAGCCGAAAGTGAGGAAGGAAAATTTTGTAGATTTACCTTTTGGCTTCCGAAAACAAATACGGCAAAAAAGGATGAGATTTTTCAATAACGGTGAAACAACAAGCACAGAATAAAATTATTGCTAAGGAGAAAATAGCATGAACGAAAACAAAGAAAACGAATGGAACGCAACACCAAAAGAGGAAGAAATGTCAAAGAGCGAAAAGACGGTACCTCAGCAGGAATCAAAACGAGAGTATGAGGAGGAGCAAAACATTCCGAAGCAGGAAGAAAATTTATCGCAGACATATCATCAAGAAGGGGAACAGGCATCAGTGGGTGCAGAGAATCGATTTCCTGACAACGAAGAGCAAAACAATACTTATCATTATGTATCCTCTGAACCTGCGGGACAAAACGCAGCCGCTTCCGAAGCGGATCAAAGACAGCAATATTCCTTTGCGGGAGGATATACATCGCAGGGAAATGGGTATCATCAGGCCTCTGCGCCGAATCCGCAGCAAATTCCTCCGAAGAAAAAGAACAAAGAACTCAAAATTTTTCTTGGGGTTATTGGGGGTCTGTTTGGGCTGTTGGTTGCGGGATTCTGCGCATATGGTGTATACTCTGCGGTTATCAATATGCAAACCGGGGGCTCGCTGTTTGCTGTGCCGCATGTCCCTGAAATGGATGAATTTTTTGGAAATATAATCTCCCAAAGTGAGATGACAGAAAGTCATAATCTTGCAGATCCAAACGGACCAAAGCTGCAAACAGAAGATCATCCGGGTGGAGACGAAGGGCAACTTTCGGCGGAGCAAGTGTATGCTGGGGCGTCGCCGTCGGTTGTTGGGATTGTGATCTACGATAAAAACGCCGGGGTTGGTTCGGATCAAAAGGGAGAAGGATCTGGGATTGTTTTGAGCGAAGACGGTTATATTGTAACAAATTCACATGTAGTAGGCGATTCCAAGCAATACGGCGTCAAGGTGGTGC
>CAKSKO010000211.1 GCA_934465125.1 uncultured Eubacteriales bacterium | reverse complement strand
TCCGAATCTCAAAAAGATAAAGTCGAATTTCTATGTAATGAATGTTGCCAGTTTGGCTGCAAAGACAGAAAACGCTGCTATGAAGATATAAGCCGCAAAAATCTTGGAGAAGATGGCCTTGAACACAGATGCACTGCGCTCCATGCAGATGAAGGATATCGTTTTTCAAAAGCAATGACAAATCCCGGCTTTATCAGCATAGAGGATATACAAAACATCTATTTGCCAATGGGATTTACCAATTTCAAAATAGAAGGACGAGGCCTGGGTAGTGCGTTGGTTTTAGAATTTCTGCTATATTACATGACAAAGCCGGAATATCAGATACATGTCAGGGAAGAAATGTACTTGGATAATATGTTGGATTTGTTTTAAAATTATTATTAAGTTGTAAAGAGAAAGGCGAATGCTACAAGATACAATTACCACTTTTCTTCTAAAAAGCGCAAAGTATCCTTCCAGGCAGCAGCCCGGCTTTGGTCGCATTCGGCAGGCTGTTTGCGTTCTACACGGAACATTTTTGCAGTCATTGGCTTGATTGGAAGCAAATAATGACTGGCGATTTCATAATATGTTTCTTTGCGTCGGCCTTAATCTGTTTCCGGTTTTTTCTCTAAAGCATTTTCCAAAATGGCTTGAATTTGCGATATAATTATAAATAGCAAGTAAGACAAAATCAAATGCTGATAGCAGGAGATTTTTCAAGAAATTAAAAATATTGCTAAATGTGATTAAAAGTGTTTAAATATACTCATGGAGGTATTTATATGAACACATCAAACACCACAAATTATAAACCAAAAGATTTTGCTGAATTATTAGGCGTTTCCGTCAAAACATTACAACGTTGGGATAGAGAAGGTACCTTAAAAGCAAATCGTACTCCAACTAATAGACGTTATTACACTTACGACCAATACCTTCAATTCAAAGGAATAAATACAGAAAACGATACTCGTCAAACGGTTATTTATGCTAGAGTTTCTACAAGAAATCAAAAAGACGACTTGCAAAATCAGGTATCTTTTTTACGACAGTTCTGCAATGGTAAAGGCATTATAGTAGACCAATGCATTGAGGATTATGGTAGTGGACTTAATTACAATCGTAAACAATGGAATATACTCTTAGACGAAGTGATGGAGCGAAAAATAAAAACTATTATAATCACTCATAAAGATAGATTTATCAGATTTGGTTATGATTGGTTTGAAAAATTTTGTATGAAGTTCAACACAACCATAGTGGTAGTGAACAATGAAGAACTATCACCTGTGGAAGAACTTGTACAGGATATCGTTTCAATTCTTCACGTATTTTCTTGTAGGTTGTATGGGCTTCGCAAGTATAAGAAACAAATAAAGGAGGATGAAGATATTGCTAAAGAGCTTCAAGACGGAAATAAATCCGACACTGGAACAAAAGGTAAAAATCAATAAGACTATCGGCACTTGCAGATATGTATATAATTTTTACCTTGCTCATAATAAAGAACTGCACAGCAATGGGGAGAAGTTTATGAGTGGTAAAAGTTTTAGTTTGTGGCTGAACAATGAATATCTTCTCAACAATCCAGAGTATGCGTGGATCAAGGAAGTGAGTTCCAAATCCGGAAAGAAAAGTATAGAAGATGCCAATATTGCATTTCATAAGTTTTCAAACATCAGAGTAGTTTTCCAAAGTTTAAGAAGAAAGGAAAATCCGATGTAAAAATGTATTTTGTAAAAACGGATAAAAAGTCGACCATTTGGTGTGAACGCCACAGAATAAAGATACCAACGCTTGGATGGGTACGGCTAAAAGAAAAAGCATACCTGCCAACTACTAAGAGTGGATATGTTATCAAAAGTGGTACAGTATCTATGAAAGCAGGACGTTATTATGTATCAGTGCTTGTAGAAATGCCTGAAATAGAAAAGGAAACGCTTCTGAATGAAGGTGTTGGAATCGACCTAGGACTAAAGGATTTTGCTGTTCTTAGTACAGGAAAAGTGTATAAAAACATAAATAAATCAGCAAGAATCAAGAAGTTGGAAAAACAGTTAAAAAGAGAACAGAGATGTTTATCTCGTAAGTATGAAAATTTAAAGAAAGGAGAGTCTACTCAAAAGAACATACAAAAACAAAAGCTGAAAGTACAGAGGCTTCATCATAGGATAGACAATATCCGAACAGATTACATCAATAAAACAATCGTGGAGATGGTAAAAACCAAGCCATCTTACATAACGATCGAAGATTTGAATGTGTCTAGGATGATGAAAAATAAGCATCTTTCCAAAGCTGTTGCATCACAAAAGTTTTATGAGTTCAGGAATAAACTCAAAGTGAAATGTGAAGATAATGGTATCGAATTAAGGGTCGTGGATAGGTTTTATCCTTCTTCCAAGCAGTGTCATTGTTGCGGGCGAATAAAGAAAGATTTAAAACTTTCTGACCGCACCTATAAATGTGATTGTGGATATATAGAAGATAGAGATTTCAACGCCAGCCTTAATCTAAGAGATGCAAAAATCTACAAAATAGCATAAACAAGCGGATGTAGATAAGTACCGAAGGCTATTTCGGGAATTTACGACTGTGGAGTGTACAAGAACTTGTGAGTAGTATATCTGTTTACAGATTACCAAAGCATATACGTTGAAACAGTAAGAAGTATCCGTGAGGACTTCAATTTCTCGATGTGTTTGAGTATATTCGGACACATTTTGAGTAGCAGGAAAAATAAGTGGATAACAATATGATATATACACATCATTATCATTCACCGCTTGGTGGGATTACTATGGCAAGCGAGGGGACCGCACTTATCGGTTTATGGTTTGATGGACAGAAATATTTTGCTGATTCCATAAAAGGCGAATATACAGAAACAATACTTCCTGTATTTGAGGAAGCGGTAAGGTGGCTTGACATTTATTTTAGTGGAAAAG
>CAKSKO010000210.1 GCA_934465125.1 uncultured Eubacteriales bacterium | reverse complement strand
ATTCTCTGACGAACGAAGAACAGAGATTTTAGCAGTTAGCGGTGAAGTCGATATCGAGGATTTGATTCCGCATGAGGAATGCGTGTTAACGCTTACGAGCTTTGGATATGTCAAACGGCAAAAGGTTGATACGTATCATACACAGCGTCGCGGCGGCAGAGGAATATCCGGTATGACAAGGAGAGAAGAAGACGTCGCGATGGAGATGTTTGTCATCGGTAGCCACGATTACGTTATGTTCTTTACGAATCTTGGTAGGGTCTACCGCCTTAAATGCTACGAGATTCCGGAAGGGTCTCGCACATCAAAGGGTATGAATATTGCAAACCTCCTGCCTATCTCTGGTGAGGAAAAAGTGACGTCGATGATTCGTGTTCCAGAATTTGACGATGAAAAATACCTTGTAATGGTAACAAGACATGGGATTATCAAACGAACGGCACTAGGAGCCTACAACACGGCGAGAAAAGGTGGCGTAATTGCGCTTGATCTCGATCAGGGCGACGAACTCGCTTGGGTTCGGATGACAGATGGTCATCAGCAACTGCTCGTTGCGACGCAAAAAGGTATGGCGATCCGCTTTGAAGAAACAGACGTCAGGGCAATGGGACGAACCGCAAGAGGCGTCAAAGCGATGACACTCAAAGAAGGCGACCGAGTCATTGGAATGTCTATTTTGAGAGAAGGTGGACTAGTTTTGACGGTCTCCGAAACAGGCTATGGAAGGCTTTCTCCGATTGAGGATTATAGACTCCAGTCGAGAGGCGGAAAGGGCGTTCTCAATTACCATGTTGCAAAATACGGAGATATCGCAGCGATTAAAGTAGTCGACCTCGAGGATGATATCATTATTATCTCAGCCGACGGTGTGATTATTCGCATTCAAGCGAATTCAATCCGCGAATGTGCAAGACCATCAAAGGGTGTTCGTGTAATGAAGATTCAAGGTAATAATAAAGTGGTAACCTTAGCAAGAGCACCTCATGAAGAGGAAAGCGACGATGACGAAGAGGAGTACGACGCAAATGGAGATCCCATCAAAAAAAGGGTAATGGATGATCAGGAAGAAGATGAGGATGAAATCATTGAAGCAGAAGACGGTGAACTCGAAGAGGAAAATTCAAAAGAAGAATAGAGTAAATTGAAAGAAAAGAAACTTGAAAAAGAAAAAGGGAACCATTAGCCTTGGGGGGCGTTATGCACCGAAAAAACCGGAAAAAGAAAGCTTTCTAAAAATGGTCACTGGTTTTTCCGGTGCCGTCGGTCAAACGACCGGCGAAGCGCTTTTAAAAGCGCATAACGCCCCCGGGATGAGACAATTGTGAAAAACAACAAAAAGACATGCAGCTTCAAATTGATACAGCTGCATGTCTTTTTTGTTTTCATAAGCACCAATCTTATTTTTTTTTCTTTGTTATTTGAATCAGAGCCGCACTTTCGGCGGGAACGATAAGATTTTCTTGATCGATCCTGCTATGCAGCAGGATCCTTCCTTTTTGAAAGCGTTTTTCAATTGGGACTCGTATTTCTTCGCTGGAGGAATTGAATGCACAAAATAGAGCGGAGTTTGAGCTTTCTCTAATATATGCAATCAAATAATCCTCTGATAAAACAGGGAAAAACTCTCCGTCTTTCAGAGCCGGACAATTTTTTCGAATTCTCCCCAGCCGCTGATACCATTTAACAAGCTCCTTATTTTCTTTTCCCCATGGGTAACAAGTTCTGTTAAAAGGGTCCTTATACCCTTCTACTCCGGCTTCATCTCCGTAATAGATACAGGGGACCCCAGGCAATGTATACTGCATCGCAGAGACAGCTTTCATCAAGCGAATCCCGCGCTGCCTTTGTGAATCACTTAGTTTTTGAAGAGATTGCCATTTTCGATTTCTGCCGTTTAATGGGTCTCCGGATAAAATCGTGATAGCGCGTTCGGTGTCATGTGTGCCGATTGGATTCATCAGAACGCGAATCACCTGTTTTGGATAATTTTCAAGAATTGTGAGGATTTGCTCTATCTTTTTTTCTCCACTTTGCCCGGTAAAGAACCCCAAAACAGCGTCTCGAAAAGGATAATTCATGACACTATCAAGTTGTTTCCCGAGTAAAAATTTTCTGCGGTGATCATAGCTCTCTTTGTTGGAAGCATCTTCCCAAACTTCCCCTAAGATCAGTGCATCTGGTTTTTCTGTTTTTACCGTTTCGCGAAGGTTTTCCATGAAGCAGTCAGGTAACTCGTCTGCAACGTCGAGCCGCCATCCGCTCGACCCGGCTTTCAGCCATTTTCTTGCAATACCCTCTTCCCCATTGATAAATTCATTGTAAGAGGGATCAGTTTCATTAATCTCAGGAAGTGAAAGGAATCCCCACCATGCGTTGTATTTATCTGGCCAATTTGAAAATTGATACCAGTTGTAATACGGAGATTCTTTTGACTGATAAGCCCCCTTAGAATTGTATCGGTTCTCTTTGTTAAAATAGATGCTGTCGCTTCCAGTATGGCTAAAAACACCGTCTAAAATGAGCCGCATTCCGCGTTTTTTCATCTGTGCACAAAGCCGGTTAAAGTCCCTAATTGTTCCTAATAAAGGGTCGACCTTTTCGTAATCAGCCGTATTGTAACGGTGGTTAGAATGTGCTTCAAAAATAGGGTTTAAATAAACACACGTGACGCCGAGTGATTGCAAATAATCCAGCTTTTCTTCAATACCGGCTAAGTCTCCTCCAAAATAATCAGAGTTTGTCACCTTTCCTTGAGCGTTCGGTTCAAAATAAGGCTGGCCTGTCCAATCTTTTCGGAGTTCTCTGTCAGATGGAACGAAAGTTTTCTTTTTGGAAGAAGCAAAGAATCGGTCAGGAAAAATCTGATACATAATTCCGCCGGAAAGCCAGTCTGGTGTCTGAAAGTCTTTGGTGCAAACAGTCAATTGCCAGGGGCGACCGTCACCATAC
>CAKSKO010000209.1 GCA_934465125.1 uncultured Eubacteriales bacterium | reverse complement strand
GATGGGATAATTTACACAATGTTCTTCCATATGTTCCCACTCGATGTTAATAACCCTGAAAATGTCGGCATATATAATATTTTCATAACAACTATGGAAATTTATAATGAGATGGATAATGTTAAGCGAAAAATTATTATGTATCCAGAAATGGCAGAGCATCCAATAATATGGATATATGAAGGGTAAGTCAATCAGTCGCTAAGACACGCTAAAAAGCCGTCTGTAGAAATACAGGCGGTTTTTGCGTGAAAGTATTGCAAATTGTTGAAATATATTTTATAATAATTGTGTAATCATACCGAGACGGGAACGTATTATCTTAGAGCGAGATATTATGACCCACGGATTGGCAGATTTACTCAGCAGGACAGAGTCAACTACGTAAAGAATAAGCTTCCAAACGGTTACGAAGTAATCGACCCGCTTAGTTTGAACTTGTATGTGTATTGTGCCAATAGCCCTATACTTTATCACGACCCAGAAGGAAATTCTTTTGAATTAACTGCGGCTTGGACAGGCTCGATGTGGTGGCTCACCGCGATAGATGGTCCATTGCCTAGTGGGGATATAGTTTATGTGGGCGGAATAGTAATTTCAAGTGCTGTAGACTGCATTAATACTGTTGGTATTGACAATTTATCAATACTCTACAGCGAGGTAGCTTCATCAGCCGGAGAAACTTCCGCGCGTGTAACACAATGGTTTAATGATACAGTATCAAGTGCCGGTAACGCTCCGAAACCTAACGATCCTAATTGGAACGGTGGTTTTAATAGTTTTAGAGCGTTAAAAAAATATTTAGGATCAGCCGGCAAAGGGTATCAATGGCACCATATAGTTGAGCAGTGCCAAATTCGTCGCTCAGGATTTGATAAGCAAATGATACATAATGTGAACAATATTGTGAAAGTTTCGGACGCTGTACACACAAAGATCTCTGCTTATTACAGTTCTATTGATACGAATCTATGCGAAAATATGCGTGTTAGAGATTACATTTCTCAATTTAGTTTTGAAGAACAATATCAGTTTGGAATTAAGATGTTAGAAAAATTCACAGCCGAATACGGGGGACTATAATGAAAAAAGAAGTTAATCTAGATGAGCTTATAGAGAAATATATAGAATTAAGCACATTACACGGCGAATATCTTTTAAACAGCAATGTAAGAAAAAACAATATCACCTGTAAAAAACTTGTGAAAGTGGCTGCTATTCTTAGAAATAACAAAGAATTCGCTGAGTATGCATTTCCAATAATAATGAAGTCAGAAAGTTATAGAGCCAGAACAGGAGGAGCAGTTGATGCATTAAGAACAAAACTGCCGTCTCTTGAAGCAGAAGCTTTAAAAGTTCTTGAAGAGGGGAAAGATAGAAATGACATTTTAGGTTTCAGTACACTTATGGCGCTGGAAAACTACAAAAAAGGTAGATTGATGTAATTTTCTAAATCTTAAGAGGGCAGTTGAATAATTACAACTGCTCTTTTGAGGTTTACTCAGCAGGATACCCACTGGAACACGTCGAATATGATCTACGGGGATAATCCGCAGAAGATAAACGAGCGTGAAGACAAGCTTGGGCTGAAGACGTACTCGTATGCTCCACAGATTATCGCTGTTGTGCAAAGCGGAAACTTGTATGTCTATGCCGTCGGCAATCCGGTGATGTATGCGGATGAAGACGGCGAGATGGCGAAGCTCGTCAAAGCAGCTATTCACGGATTAATAGATGGTGTAATTGCAGCAATGACTTCAGATGCCGAAAATACGACAGACTATGTAATAGACATAGCAACTGCATTTGGATCTGGATTTGTTTCTGACTATTTGGGACCAATAGCATCGCTTGTAACCTCTGTTTTTGGCGGATTGCTAAAATTAAAAGTGAATGATGAATTTACATTCGAGAGTTTCAATACAATGCTATTTGATACATTAATGTCTGGACTTTTAGATATAAAAATAGGAGAAATGACAGAATCAATATTTTCGATATTCTCATTTTATAGTTCCGATATTGCGATAGATTTAGCAGATATTGATGACGATTTTTTAGATTCTATACTTGCTTTTTTAGCGGAGACAGCTAATTCAATTATTGGGAAAGAGGTTGACGATGAGAGCAAGAGAGGATAGTCTTGGATATGAAAAAACTCCTAAAATGGTTAGAAAGAATAACGGCACTTTGTTTTGCTATTCAATACCGTGCTCTACTAAATCGATTATCTTAGGTATCTGTTTATCTATGCCATTTATAATTATGTTTATAAACTATATTAAAAACATACCAATATTGAGTAAGCTCGACTTTTTATTAATAGGTTTTTCTATGGGAATGACATTTCTGCTTTTTTGCTACTTTAATTACAGTGGTATGTATATAACAAAAAGAAGAACTGTTTTTTACCAAAACTACTGGATTACATTAAAGATAAATATGTCCAAGGCTCAAGGCGTATTCATCATTGATGCATCAACCTACAGAAGGGCGCGTGGTTATATCTATTATCAGGACGAAGATACTAAAGAAAGAATGAGCATGATTATTGTTGTAAGAAAAATAAATAAGTACATGACATCAAGATACTTTCATAGTGAAGAATTTCAAAAATGTTTTCCTCACCTTGTAATGGCAAAATGTATGTATGATGAAAACTTTCTTGCGGAACTGCTCAAAATCAATCCTAAAATTCGAGTGATAAACAAAACCATGAGAGAGTTAAAAATCCCTTCCTCGGGAACTAATGAAAACAATAATTAAATCCAATTAATTTTTCAAAACCTATTGCAATCCAATCCATTTTGTGGTATTATACCTACGAGATTGGTTGTAAATGATTGTTTATATTTCCTTGTCAATCTCAAAAGAAAAAATCTGTCTGAAAACTTGATATGTACCCAGTATTCTGGACACAGTCGGTAGAACTGAATAATTAGATTTTCATCATGGATGCT
>CAKSKO010000208.1 GCA_934465125.1 uncultured Eubacteriales bacterium | reverse complement strand
GATTGGGGATCTTGGAGAAGAAGTAAAGCGTTATCAAGAGAGCTATAACAAAATGAAACAGATCAAAGAACGACTCGATGCGCTAACGATCGACGACGCAAAAAAAATTCAACGAATGGATTTGCTTCGTTATCAAATTGAGGAACTTGAGAGTGCAGCGCTGCAAGACGGAGAGTTTGAAGAACTCACAGAGCGCAGGATGCAGTATCTTAACAGCGAAAAGATTGCAGAAGCGGTACATCGCGCAAAGGATGGTATTGATGGCACGCAAGAATTTACAGGAGCCTTGCGGATTTTAGAAGATGTAGGTTCTTTTTTGGAATCAATTGCAGGTTGCTTTCCTAAAGTTGAAGGAGTATGGAAACGCGTGCAAAATGAGGTATATGAGCTTGAAGACTGTTCTTTGGAACTCGGTGGATTTTTGGAAGAAGCGGAATACGATCCTCTCGAGCTTGAGAGGATCGAGGAGCGTCTTGATCTTATTTATAAGCTGAAAAGGAAATACGGTAACAACATCGAGGAGATTTTGAATTATGAGAGAGACATAAAACAAGAGCTGTTAGAGATGGAATCCTCAGAGGAAGAGATTAACCGGTTGCAAGAAAGGTTAATGATTAAAGAGAAAGAAGCACATAAGTTAGCAAAAATAATCTCAGAGAAAAGGCAAAAGACTGGAGAAAGTTTCGCAAAAACAGTCAAACAAGAGCTTGAATTTTTAAATATGCCTTCTATTACGCTGGTTGTTTCAAAACAAAGCTGTCCATTATCCCCTTTGGGGATGGATCGTGTTGAATTTTTGATTTCAACCAATCCGGGAGAACCGCCGAAGTCGCTTGCGAAGGTAGCGTCGGGAGGAGAGTTGTCGCGCATTATGTTGGCGATTAAAAATGTATTAGCTGACAAGGACGATATTGATACGTTGATTTTTGATGAGGTGGATACCGGAATCAGTGGCGGTGCGGCACAGAAGGTTGGATTGAAGCTTCGCGCTGTTTCGAAGAACAGGCAGGTGATTTGTGTCACTCATTTGGCGCAGATTGCAACGCTATCTAATGAGCATCTGCTGATCAGGAAAGATATTGTGGAGGAAAAAACGTATACAGAGATTACACCGCTTGATTTTACCGGGAGAAAATATGAAATAGCGCGGATTATCGGTGGAATAGAAATAACAGAGACCACTCTGAAAAGTGCTGAAGAAATGATCCGGCTCGCGGAAGAAAAGTAAATAAAAAACCATAATATGTCTTTTATGCAAAATCAAGATTGACGAATGTTTTTGATTCTGCTATAATTAATCCGTTATTGTCTTAAGTTGATTATAGACAGTACGAATCCTTGCTCCGGGAGATCCGGGGTCTAATGTCCAGAAGGAGGTGCGATAAAAATGGCAAATATTAAGAATGCTTACGAGACCGTTGTAGTTCTCTCAACAAAGTTGGGAGAAGATGGAATTGAAGCGATGATCAAGAAGTTTCAAGACTTGATTGAAAAGAATGCAACGCTTGATAGTGTTGACAAGTGGGGAAAGCGTAGACTGGCTTATTTAATCAATAAAGAAGCAGAAGGATACTATGTTCTTTTTAACTTCACTAGTGATACAGATTTTCCGGCAGAACTTGACCGTGTATACAAGATTACTGACGGTATTTTACGTTCACTGATCATTAAGAAAGAAGACTAGAGGGATTATTTATGTTAAATACTGCAATTTTAATGGGGCGACTTACTGCAGACCCGGAGTTGCGGCATACCCCGAATAATATTCCAGTGACTAGTTTCACGCTTGCAGTGGATCGCTCTTATGTTAAGTCCGGGGCAGATCGTCAGGCAGACTTTATTGATATTGTCGCGTGGAGAAACACGGCAGAGTTTGTGTGCCGTTATTTTCATAAAGGACAGCTCGTTGCAGTACAGGGTTCGATTCAAACTCGTAGTTACCAGGATAAAGAGGGGAATAAACGCAAAGCATTTGAGATTGTAGCAGATAATGTTCATTTTGCAGAGCCAAAACGCGATAATTCCTCGCCTTATCAGGTTCCAAGTAATCATAATGAGACTCAAGCAGTGGTTCAGGAGCCGGTGCAGAGCTATGAAAATGGCAATACAGGAGACTTTCAGGAGATTCCCACCGATGATGATCTTCCATTTTAGGAATTGAAAGATAACACGATAAAATAGGAAAAGGAGGCTTTTACCTACCATGGCAGATAGAAATGACAGACAAGACAGAGATAATCGCCGCGGCGGCCGTAAAGGGCGCAGGAAGGTTTGCGCTTTCTGTGTTGATAAGGTAGAAAATATCGATTATAAAGATATCGCAAGACTTCGCAGATTTATTTCTGAAAGAGCAAAAATTTTGCCGAGAAGAGTAACTGGGACTTGCGCACATCATCAACGCGAACTTACAATTGCGATTAAGCGCGCACGTCATTTGGCACTATTGCCATTTAGCAGTGATTAATTGCTGTTCGAAGCTTAGGGATAAGACGTTAATCTTTTTGAGATTAACGTCTTTTTTGTATCCTAAAAATCAAAAAATTTTTTAGATTAAAAAAATCTTTTAGTCTACATATCTGGTTATTATTTGTCTATATTTCTCGGATTAAGAGAGGTAGGCTGTTTTCTGTAGCAAAAATCACATAACACAGAAAAAACTTTCATATAGATTGTTGATGGTAACAAGCTTTTTCTGTTTATTTTTCTATTTGCAAGCGTATAAAAGGCTGTGAATGCTATTGACATTTAAACAATGCTTGTGCATAATAATAATATTAATAAATAATTCATAAAAAAGATGCATTTACTGATTTCATCAGGCATAAGCATGAGCAAAATAGTTAGACTAATAGGGATTCTATTAACTAGCTTCGGATGTTTATGCCCGTTTTATTTTTAATATTATAAAGAGTTTAATAATGGAAGGAAAGTGATTTTTCATGAAAGAATTTAGTTATGTATTGACTGATGAGAAT
>CAKSKO010000207.1 GCA_934465125.1 uncultured Eubacteriales bacterium | reverse complement strand
TCTCTGTGTTCTCCGCGAAAGATCCTGCTGAGATCCCTTGGGGTCAGGTTGGAGCAGATTATGTTGTTGAATCAACAGGTGTGTTCTGCACAACAGAAAAAGCTTCTGCCCATATCAAAGGTGGCGCAAAGAAGGTCGTGATCTCTGCTCCGGCAAAGGATCAAGATACACCAACCTTTGTTTGTGGCGTAAACCTTGATAAATATACAAAAGATATGAAAGTAGTTTCGAATGCTTCTTGTACAACAAACTGCTTAGCACCGCTTACGAAAGTAATCAACGATAAATTTGGTATTGTAGAAGGCTTAATGACTACTGTTCATGCTACTACCAATACTCAAAAAACGGTTGACGCACCTTCCAGCAAAGACTGGAGAGGTGGACGTGCTGCTGCTGGTAACATTATTCCTTCTTCAACAGGTGCTGCGAAAGCTTGTGCACTCGTTATCCCGGAAGTAAAGGGCAAATTGACAGGTATGTCGTTTAGAGTGCCGACTCTTGACGTTTCGGTTGTAGATTTAACCTGCAGACTTGAAAAATCAACCACATATGAAGAGATCTGCAAAGCGGTAAAAGAGGCTTCAGAGGGTGAAATGGCCGGTATTTTGGGGTACACTGAGGATGCAGTAGTTTCTTCTGATTTCTATAGTGATCCTAGAACTTCTATCTTCGACGCAAAAGCTGGAATCATGCTGAATGAAAACTTTGTAAAACTCGTTTCTTGGTATGACAACGAGTGGGGGTACAGCAACAAGGTTCTCGATTTGATCAAGCATATGGTTGATGTAGACAACAAATAAGATAACAGGAAAAACGTCTGATGTGAAAACATCGGGCGTTTTTTAGTGAGAGGAAGCCAACTGTAATCGTGGGAGCTGAGTAGAAGAGAGTTCTGTTTTTTTTGACAGGATCTGTTGTATAATAAATAAAGATATTGATAAAAGGGGGGACTTTATGATACAGGAGAGCTTTGAGAAAGAGATTATAGTCAGTCAGTTTGAATGCGACTATTTAAATCGAATGACGGCGGGATCTGTTTTAAAAGAAACGCAGCAGATCAGTACGGACCATTGCTCCGTATTAGGTCTAACGCAGGAGGTATATGATAAAACAAATACTGTTTTTCTGCTATCCAAGATATCGTTAGAGTTTTATCGCAGTATTTTGGTTGGAGAAAAGTTAAAGATAACAACATACCCCAGTCTGCCGGTTCGAGCGGTTTATCACCGCTATACGAGCTTATGTGATGAAGAGGGAAAACAAGCGGCTGTGGTGAGTTCAAGATGGGTGCTTGTCGATACCAAGGCGCGAAAGATATTAAGGAAACCTCCTGAAACTTTACCTTTGCCGTTTCTGTCAGAAAAAGTAACGGAACTTGACTGTTCTATTCAAAAGACCAAAGAAGTCCAATCTGGTGGAATAGAGAAGGCTTCGTACTCGAGGACCGATATGAATGGACATTTAAACAACGCAGTATATGCAGATTTGATCTGCGATCATTTACCCGACGATTGCTTAACAGATCAGTTTATAAAAAAGATGGTAATCTGTTATCATCGAGAAGTAAAGAGAAATGAATACGTAGAGATCCAGATAGGGAAACTCGAGGATCACTGTGGTTACTATGTGGTCGGGGAAAAGGACAACAAAATATCGTTTGAAGCGAATGTACTGTTTTAAGTAGAATGATATGTTATCGGAGCAATCAAGGAAAAAAGGAATGGCAGCGCAGAATATATTATACGCGCTGCCATTCCTTTTTTCTTTGAGATCGTTTAGGTAAAGAGAAGTCAAACTAGAATCTTATTTTTGAGTAAATTTGCAGGAAAGTACATTGATGAGTAATGCAATAGACATTGATAAACATCCGAGTCCTTTCGTCTCTGATTTGTTGGAAGAGTGAAGAGATGTTTAACCCATTGGAAAAAATTTCGTAGTTAAGATTGTTCTGATTCGCCCAATTAGAAATGTTAGGGTGTTGGATTCAAAAGAGGTGATGGGATCGGAAAGATTATTTAGACATCGGTAGTAGCTGCCTGTGCGATAGTGTAGGTAGCGTTTTTGTATCAGAAATTTGTTGTCTATCTTTATATCACTAATAGATATGTCAAAAAATTAATAACGAGTTGAAAAAAGATTACATAAGGTATAAAATAAATTTTAAATAAAATTTATATTTTATTACAAGTTATTCTATAAATTTTTGCGGATATAAATTTAATGATTTTTATATATGTAGTATAATAAATACAGAAAATACTACAAAATATTTTGGGGCGATCCTGTCAAATAAATTAAGGAAATGGAATCAAATTGACCGTGTCTGTAACGCTTTGTGATGTTTATAAACGATACAAAATGGGAGAAGTAATCATTACCGAGTTAGACAGAGTTTTGTTTGAATTTTAAAAAGGAAAAGTTGCAATAGTAGTTGAAGAGGGAAAAACCACGGTGTTAAATAAAACGATCGGCATAAAAATTTTATTTTAGTTAGGAGAAAGTTTAATGCCTTTTAAAAGAGTGAAGAAACCGGGAAAAAGAGATTCATTGAACGAAAACAACAATAACGAACAGATTGAAAATCACAAAGCGATAGTAGAGCAGGTACCTAATTCCACAATAGATGACTGGTTAAGCGGAGGAATGAATAATAATAACAATAACGAACAGTTGGGTCAAAGGGACGCAAAACCCAAGGCAGACAATTATGATGAAAAGATGAAAGCTGCCAAGAAAGAAGTTGAGGAACAAAACGAAGAAAGAGAAGATGCTCAACTGCTGGAGGATTCTCTGGGGAGTGTAGCGCTTTCTTGTAGTATACTATTGAGCCATGGTAAGAAATCGACGCTGAGACATACTAAGGGACTGAAAAAAGCTGTGAAAGAACTAGAAAAGGTAAGAAAGAAGAATTTTCAGAGAAAGAGGGAAGAGATTGAATCCATTTTAGATAAAATTACTGCATGGCTAGATCAATATGG
>CAKSKO010000206.1 GCA_934465125.1 uncultured Eubacteriales bacterium | reverse complement strand
CCTTTTCGAAACGCATCGAGCGTCGCATCATTATCTCCCGGATAAACATCTACTGCGGTAAAAGTGATCTCTTTTTGACTCAAATCATTTAGCGGACGCATAATCGCATTGTGTTCTAAGCAGGAGGTTACAACATGGTCTCCAGGCTTTAACAAACCTTTTAGAACTATATTGGTTGCGTGTGTACAATTCAACGTAAACGCAACGCACTCTTCTCCTTTTGCATGAAAGAAATCTGCCGCACTTTTTCTAGCTCGAAAAATCTCTTCCGCTGTTCTGATCGACATTTCATGCCCTCCGCGCCCGGGGTTTGCACCATATTGTTTCATCGCCCGAGCTACTGCATTTGTTACAGGAACCGGTTTAGGATACGTTGTTGCAGCATTATCAAAATAAATCATGTTGCACCCTCCCTGTCTGCTCTACCCAAAACCTTTATTCCGGCGTCCCTCAATATTTCTTCCGCTTCATCTGTGTCTTTCGGAACATAAATGCTGTATCCGCATCCCCCAATATTTTCATGCCGTGGAGTACGCACCAAATCAGCCGAAAATCCTTTTTTTGTTAGTAGCTCCTTTCCTTTCATCGCAAACGTTATCGAACTGATCATAATCAAAGGCTTGCCCATAAATATCACCTCACTGTTCTTTTTACAACAGTATATGCCGGTGATTTCTCTTTGCTACTCAATCAAACAAACCGCGTGAGCCGCCATTCCTTCCTGCTTTCCGGAAAAACCCAGTCCTTCCTCAGTGGTTGCTTTTACATTAATTTGATCCAAAGAAATTGCGCAGAAATCTGACAGCTTTTGCCGCATTGCTTGTAAATACGGTTTGATCTTCGGCTGCTGTGCGATTAACGTTGCGTCGATATTCACAATGTGATATCCCGCTTGATCCAACTCCTTTTTGACGCTTGATAAAAGTAGGCAACTGTTTGCTCCCTTATAATTTTTATCGGTATCAGGAAACAACCCACCGATATCACCGAGTCCTGCCGCTCCTAACAGCGCATCCATGATCGCATGGGTTAAGACATCTGCATCGGAATGTCCCAAAAGTCCTTTTTCAAATGGAATCTCCACCCCTCCTAAAATCAACTTCCTGCCCTCTACTAACTTATGCACATCATATCCGTGTCCGATTCTCATTTTTATTTTCTCCTCTGTCTTTTAAGATACTCTTTGCCAGTAAAAGATCTTCGGGCGTTGTTATTTTGATATTTGCGTACTCACCTTTTACTACAAATACTTTCTCTCCTAACTGTTCTACCAACTGGCAATCGTCCGTATACTCCTTGTTTCGCCGTTGCGCATGCTGAACTGCGCTTAAATATAACTCTTTTTCAAATACCTGTGGTGTTTGTATTGACCACAGCCTGCTGCGGTCTGGCGTCTGTTCAATTGCTCCTTCCACGTTGACTACCTTAATCGTATCTTTTACCAATACTCCGGTGGCAGCCGCTTGACACAAAACCGCTTTTTCCACCACCTGATCAATTGTTTCTGGTAAAATACAAATTCTCGCACCGTCGTGGATCGCGTAATGCGTCGTTTTTTTAGAAGCACTTAAAACACCAGATAATACCGATTGCTGCCTGTTCTGCCCTCCCAAAACCACTGACGAAATCTTGTTGAAACCGTTTTCACCCTTTAACTTAAGAAAGTTTTCTTTGTCATCTCCTCTACAGACGATTACAATTTCATCGATACTCTTACTCTGTGAAAATGCCAATAGCGTATAAAAAATCGCAGGTTTTCCTAAAACAGGTAAAAACTGCTTGCTTTGCTTGCTTTTCATCCTCGTTGATTTCCCCGCTGATACGATGACCGCCGTCACAAATTTTTCCATTTCTTCTTCTCTGTTATTTTTAATACCACAAAGTACCTCTACCTAAAAAACAACAGACTCCTTTCCACCTTTGCTCAATCACTTTTTAAAAAGCCGGAGTTCAAGCAAAACTCCGGCCTCTCTTTTTGATTTAAAACAATACCAGTCTACTGACAATCTCTTCCAATCATAAGCGCTCGGTTGTTTGCAGAAACAAGATGTTTTTTGCTCGCAGGAACTGCTTTTTCAACTGCTTTCTCTATCGATTCTTTCGAACAAAATCCGGTCTCTTTTAATAATTTACCTAAAAGAATCATATTGGCAAGGCCCTTTAGACCGTTGTCTTCTGCTAACTTCGTAGCAGGGATATAATATGGACGAACATCCTCTCGCTGGACTTTTTTGTCGATCAAAAAGCTATCTATCAGCACCACCGCTCCAGGTTCCACTGTATCGATAAAGCGATCAAAAGATGGCAGGTTCATCGCAACGAAGACATTCGGATTCACCACAAGCGGAGAACCAATCGGACGATCTGAAATACAAACACTGCAGTTCGCTGTTCCGCCGCGCATCTCTGGACCATAAGAAGGAAGCCATGAAATCTCTTTATTATCAAACAGCCCACCATAAGCAATCACTTTTCCTGCAAAGAGGATTCCTTGCCCACCAAAGCCCGCCAACAGCATGTTAAAATCCCTGTTCATTCCTTTGCCTCCTTTGTAATATCTTTATAAACCCCAAGCGGATAATAAGGAAGCATGTTTTCTCTGAGCCAGTCAAGCGACTCAACCGGCGATAATCCCCAGTTCGTTGGGCAAGTCGACACTACCTCGACAATCGAAAATCCTCTCCCTGCGATTTGGTTTTCAAACGCTTTTTTAATTGCTTTTTTTGCCTTGATAACATGTTTTACACAGTCAACCGTTACACGTTCTGCAAGTGCTACCCCATCGAGTGTCGATAACATCTCGCAAACCCGGATTGGATGCCCTGCTGTATGAACATCTCTTCCATATGGAGTGGTCTGCGTTACCTGACCGGGCAAGGAAGTTGGAGCCATTTGACCGCCTGTCATCCCATAAATCGCGTTATTGATAAAAACAACGGTGATATTTTCTCCCCGGGTTGCAGCATGGACCGTTTCCGCTGTTC
>CAKSKO010000205.1 GCA_934465125.1 uncultured Eubacteriales bacterium | reverse complement strand
GCGTTTCATTGGAACACCTCATTAAAAATGAAAATGCTGCCGATTCTGCTAGGGAATGGGCAGCATTTGGTGGTGGACCTGGGCGGGCCAAATAAGAACTTACGGTGTTTTGTGGGAGGCTTTGTTACAAAAATACCCCTATAATGTTATTTATCAATGCTCCAAGCACAGAAATCATCATAAGCCATCTTAAGCAAATCCACACGCATACGAGATAACGCAGAATAGCTTATTCCTGCCTGCTGCATCTTTCCTGTGTTAACTTTATAGAGATGCTCATATTTGTAAATTATCTCTTTTTCCTTCATATATTTAAGTACTTTTTGCTTAAATGGGTTGCTTCCAACGGTTACATTATCAATTCGTTCCCAGTCCTTAGCTAGTGTATCTTTTTTATGTGTCCGAAACTCCATCATAATGCAACGCATTGCGTGAGTAAATTTTGTAATATCAACTGTCGAAGGATTCGTAAAATCATATTTGTAAGGAACTAATCGATAGTAACCATTTATATTTGGAATTGATATTCGCAACTCTCTGTCACTCGAAATACCAAATCTTGGTTTTTTTCCTTCAGCATCCTCATTACACATAATTAGACATCCTTCTGGTGCGTACGACTCAACTACAATATTATCCGTTCCCCAAATTAGCTTATTACATACGATTGAAGAATTATAGATACGTGAATCTGTTCCTTTTTTCCCTATTTTCACATTAAGGTGCGGGATATCAAGTGAAAGATTAGACACCTGCTCAAGCATAACCGTATCACCGTCTATAACCATGTCCAAAACAATCTCTTTTCTTTCAGACATCTTTTTGTTTGTTGTCATTCCAAACAAAGTTATTGCACCTATCGC
Source organism: uncultured Eubacteriales bacterium (assembly GCA_934465125.1). Taxonomy (GTDB): domain Bacteria; phylum Bacillota; class Clostridia; order Oscillospirales; family Acutalibacteraceae; genus CAKSKO01. The sequence continues at coordinate 2,191 of CAKSKO010000205.1, read as the reverse complement.
TCCAGAATCCTCGTCCTTCACAAATTCTGAGCACTGCAAATACGGGTGTTCTAGCGCTGTTGCCTTAGCACGGTATGACTCAAATACATAAAAAAGGTGACTTGCACGCACACTGCTTTTTGCAATATCTACATAACAATCAAAGAAAATTTGCGAAGGAGAATAAAAAGGCTCTTTTTCTTCATCAAAATACATATTCGCAAGATCTTCATGTTTCTCACTGAGAATTAGTTTTGCCAGAGTATAATCCCTAAATGCTGGCCCAGTGAAACCAATCCTACTATTTCCTTCAACCCCGTGTTCAAAATCGATTCGAACAAAGGGATGTTGACATAGAAATGTGTCCAAAATCTCTTGATATTCATCAATCAGTTGCGGAGGTAGATACTCAAGGGAATAGTTCGAGTATTTAGTATCTTTAAATAAAATATAACTAATTAGACGAACCAATTGCTCTTCCGGAGAATACAATTTATCCCATTCAGAAAATTCGGGATGTGCTTCAGCACATTTCTGCTTAAAAGCCGTTGTTACTTTCTCCGACTGTTCCCTAACCAGCAGGTCTTCCATAATCTGCATTATAATAGAAACACAGTCTGTTTGTGTTGATAACATACTAATCAATTTTGCTCGATTGCTGCAATCTTTAATATGTTTTGCAATAGCTTCCAGCACTGGCGCATATCCTAAAAAAGATTGGCATTCAGACTGTGTAATGTTCTTTTTTACCGTATCATAATAAGAATTAATAGATTCCGTATCAGCAGAGGTCGCTTTCCTACCTTTAGGTACAATGCTTCGTTCAATAAACTCCTTCGCTTGGTCCTCAAGAAAAAAGCTAATTTCATAGTGAATTAGAGGAATTCTATTTTCTGCACAAAAAGAGGCGATATATTGAGCAGTTTCAGTGCGAGCTAACAAAAACACGGGTGGATCAGTATAGTCTTTAAGGTTATTGCTCATATCATCAATAAACCCACTCACCATTTTCCGACCAGAAATAATTTCAGCCTCATCAAATGCATCAACAATAAGCAAAGTTTTTGCTTTATTTAAATCAGATATAAATTGCGAATATGCGGGAGGACCAACAGCATTCAGGATGGAACCTGCGAAACTGTTTGTTCCTAGTTTTAGTTTCGCTAAATTCCAATACAGAGCATTAAATCTGTAAGAAAGATATTTCGCAAGGGAGCTCTTTCCCGCAGCTCCGGGTGCAGAAAAAAGAATAAATTTAGGATTTAATGTTGAGGCTTCCGCGTTCGTTTTAACATCATTAAACACAGGACTAATGTAGAACGGTTCATCTTCTACATAATAAAGATAGTCCTTGACATCCTGGTTTAATTCATACTTGCTACATATATCATATTTTGAAACAATACCATCTAATACCATCGACTTCATCTCCTGTACAGATTCAATGTATTTGACAATATTGTAATCCTTATACAGTTTAATGTCAATCACTCCATTTAACAACTGATAATTGGATCTATTCATTCTAATACTTCACGTTCAAAAATATAGTCACTTTTAAGCACCTCAGTCGGAGAGCTTTTTAAAAGTAAACGCAACCGGCGATACACCCCAGTGTCGCCCATAATTATCATATTTAGGGAATATCACTATTAGAATAAATTACTGATTTTCCTACCTTTGATGCAGTCAAATTCTCATATTACTTTTCTTTATCGACTGCACTTAATTATCATTCAACCCAAACCGAATCGACCACAATTTCCTCTTATACAGCTGCTCATACTCCAACACCTCATGTCTATCCCTTTTGATTGGGAACACCTCCAAAATAGAGTACTGAAAATTACTACAATAATCAGAATCGGCGGCAATCAATTCCTTCAGGCGCTTATTGCCGCCGTGTTTTGTCCGGGCGTATTCGCTCCACCGCCCCCAGATACCGCCTTGCTCCCCACTGGCAGAGCCGACGTAGTGCCTTCCGGTTTTGGTATCGGTGATGAGATACACCCCCGCTACCGCCGACAGCCTTTGTTCCCATATTTTGTGCTTTGCTGCATGGAAGACAATGTTACGGAGGGTCTCAAAAGACAGCACCACTTTCTCATAGCTGGTAAATTCAATTTCCGATACGGCAGGGCGGATTTCCAGCAATTCTTTTTCCATGGTTCCTCTATGGCACCAGTTGAGCGTTCCTTTCCCCCAATCGATC
>CAKSKO010000204.1 GCA_934465125.1 uncultured Eubacteriales bacterium | reverse complement strand
GGTTTGATTATATTAAAACCCTGCCGAAAAGCAATCAGCTTTTAGCAGAATCTCTCGTTCTCACAAATGGTATGCAAAAGACACTCTTTTCCAATCAGGTAAATTTACTTTTGTGAAATCTCTACATTTGCTGTATAGCCTCCATAAGCCCAACAACCTGTATAATTATCGACTCGAAACCGCACCGGCATTTCTGTATGTCCTGTAAAATTCCCTTTTTCTTTTAAATCAATTTGTCCAACAACATCCGCTTCTGTCAAAGCATCGATTTGATTGGCCGGCCCCAATATCTGCACTACTATGCTTTTTGTATTAACAACTCCCTGCTTATCTTGCTGGAGATCGATAAACGAAAAATTAGTAGCTGTAATCGTTCTTGATTTGATTTCACTCATATCGATCTTTATTTTTCCAGAATAGGTATTACTTAAATTCTTGCACCCAGCAGGTAGATCTACCGCCTGTTCGAATTCATAATGCTCTAAATTTATTTTTGAAAAGTCTAGCGCAACAAGCTTAACACTATTATAATCAGTAAACATCGACTCAGGAGCCGCAATCTCAAGTTCCCTTGGTTCAATGGTGATCTGATTTTCTGAAAATGGCGCATTTTCCGGTTGGTTGCTAAAGCTTACCGATACCGGAAGCACTTTCCGAAGCAGAATCGGCACTGTCGCGTCGACCTGCGTAACGCTCAATGTGATCTGATCATTCGAAATCACTTCTCCATAACTATCATATAATACCAAAGGAACCGCGCTTACAGTTTTGCTTTCCTTTAAAACGCCAGAAATCTCCGTTTGCGCCACTACTTTTTTAATCTTCGATATCTCGCTTTCAGGCCCCGATACTTTTACTTTTTGAGAAGAAAAGGTAGTACTCGCTGCAAAATATGCAGGGTCTGATTTGTATTTTACTCCGTCTTCCACAACAAATTCTATTTCCCGATAACGGTCAACCATCACTGTGATAAACCCCGGCAATACAGCAGATGAAAATTCATAATCGGTAATCACTCCAGATTTTTTAGGAACCAGCTCAAGTGTATAATTTCCTGGTGCTGTAATACTGCTCGCCTGTTGCGCAACTATCTGGATGTTTGATTTGGATAGCTGCCCAACTACAAGACGGCTTCCTGTTACCGACACTTCAGCCTTAACGTCGCTCCCTGCAAAAACACGCAGCCCGTCCTCGACCGCGCTATCGGATAACGTGATCGTGACGGGGATATCTGAAATAGTGACAGGTCTGCTTTGCGAACCATTCGCCGCTAAAAAAATCCAGATGATAAAAGAAACAAAGACGGAAAATGTTAATACAAATTTATCATTATAAAAGAGTTCTCTGAAATTAATCTTTTTTATCCTTATTTTCTTCATCCTTTTTCGCCTTTCTGAAATAAGATCGAGCCGGTTTCTTTTCTGTTTGATCTTTTACCTGCGGAAGCAGCAGCCCTTCCAATTCCGTTTTTAACGATTGTCTCGTATAATTCCTTCTGAGAACTCCTGACATAGCAACCGAAATTCCTCCTGTTTCCTCCGAAACAACAACAATTACCGCGTCAGAATTTTCACTCATTCCCATCGCAGCGCGATGTCTCGTTCCCAAATCAATACTGATATTCTCATTTTTGGTCAGTGGTAAAATACACCCGGCTGCACAAACAAGTCCATTCTTCATAATCATTGCCCCATCATGAAGCGGCGCTTTATTATAAAAAATATTTCCCAAAAGAGCAACCGACGGCTCTGCATTAATCAAAGTTCCTGTATCGATAATGTCGCCGAGCTTTGTCTTACGTTCAAACACAATCAGCGCACCTACTTTATCTTTTTGAAACAACGCCGCTGCTTCTGCTACCACAGAAACCGCCTTCTCTTGAAGTTGAATATACTCTTTTCCTTCTTTCCCCAAGGAAGAAAAAGACCAATAATTCCCGATTTTACTGCGGCCGATCTGCTCTAAAGCACTTCTAAGCTCCGGCTGAAATACAACCAAAAGAGCCAATACCCCAAACTGGAAAAAGTTATTTAAAAGCGTACTAAGCATCTTAAGGTTTAACTGAGATGACAGTACATAAGCCAGCACCAAAATCAAAATCCCCTTAACAAGTTGTTCCGCTCTTGTTTCTCTAACCAACTTAATCAAACTATATATAATAAACGAGACCACAGCAACATCCAATACATCTGCGACCCCGAATGTTTTCATCACACTAATAAACGCGCCAAAAAGAGTTGTAATATATTCCATGATTTCCTTCCTTCCAGCAATCTGAAATATCCTAAAATTTTACAAGTCCTATATTTTATTTTAACACATATCTTTCGCTATGCAACTGTTTCTTTAATTTTTGATTGCGATCCTTTCTACTGCAGAAACAAAATAGTCAATTTCAGATGATTTACTAAACATAGAAGGACAAACTCGGACCGCTCCGCGGTCGAGCGTCCCGCAAAACCGGTGTGCAGAAGGCGCACAATGCAATCCTGCTCTGACTGCAATTCCTCTTTTGCTCAAAAACCCTGCTGTTGTTTCACTGTCTTTTCCCTTTAAATTAAAAGACAATAATGGAGCAAAATAGTTCGGATCTGGTCTTTTCATATAAAGTTCCACATCTTTAATGCGTGATAACTTATCATATAATCTCTGCACAAGCTGATACTCATGCTTTGCGATCGTTTCAATCTTTGTTTTTTTAATATATTCTATACCCGCTGCGAGACCTATGATTCCCGGGACATTTGGCGTCCCACTTTCAAACTTATCCGGCATCGAATCAGGTTGTTCCATAGAAAGTGAATTCGTCCCTGTTCCGCCTTCGATGATTGTTCTTAAATTTTCTCCTTTATCTGTAATCAGCATGCCTGTTCCCATCGGACCATATAACCCTTTATGCCCTGCAAGGCATAAAAAGTCAATTCCCATATCTTGCATATCAATCGGAAGAACCCCAGCGCTCTGCGCTGCGTCGACCAAAAAGGGAATTTGATATTCCTTTGCAAGCGCTGCTATTCGCTCGATTGGCAAACGGATTCCCCAAACATTCGACGCATGCATACACG
>CAKSKO010000203.1 GCA_934465125.1 uncultured Eubacteriales bacterium | reverse complement strand
GTCTGCATCGATTAAAATTTGCATGATTTTCCCCTTTGGTTTATGATTATATAAAATTATTATACCACACTGGCGGTGGGCAAACCGTGCACGTTAGTCGCAGTAGAATCTGCGAACAATGCTGTATCAAGCTTTGAGTGGAATCCCGGGTTGGACTCGAGCACCTGTTAATCTTCTTGGCTGAAAACTCCACTTTTTCTGCTCGTTCCAATAAAGGTTCCGATTGTATCAAAGGTATTAGAAAGACTAAATGCAAAGATGGTCATCAAGACGAGCGGCAAATTCGTCATATCGGAAAACAATGACCCCCTTCCTTCTAGTCCAAATGTTGCACCAAAGGTGGTGGAAAGTTGGGAAAGAGCTTGTGTAAAACCGATCGAGAAGCCAAAAAAGGTTAAGCCCATGGGGACTTCAAGCAAAGCGGTTGCAACGATACTGATCAAAATGGCTTCTTTTACCTTTAGGACAAGTAACACAATTGTCAGAACAAGACCGATCAGCGCCAGCCAGGCAGCAGGAGTGTTCAGTGTTACAATAGTTGGTACTTTGCTTGAGCTTGCAATCACAGTTCTGCTTTCCAATTGGTTATACGCTCCAAGATTGGAAGTGAATTGAAGCAGTTCTGCGTTTTTGATGCCAATATAGGTAATAAATACGCGGCTTTCTCCGCTAATTGCATGCTGCAGACTGACAGGAATCGACTTAATAATTAGCGTTCTTAATTTTGTAACAGTGATAATGATATTAACAATTCCTCAAATAAAAGTCATGGTGAGCGCCTACTGCCAAGTGAAATTCAAACCGAAACAGACGGTAAATAAGTCCTGTACCAAGAGCCTGCGCATAAGGAACGTTTGCAAACAGACCCGTAATTAAAGTACCGATTACCGATGCAGTAATTGTCGCTAAAAATACAGCGCCTCAGGGCATCTATGTTTGAGACAGCATCGAAGGATTTACCATGATGATGTAGGATATTGTGAAAGAGATCGTAATGCCAGCGATCACCTCTGTCGAGACGTTGCTCTTTATTCCTTTGAGGTCGAGGAAATCGCCTTTTGGATGAGTTGGACGAAACGAATTGGTTTTTTGTGCTGTTGAAGCTCCTCCTTAAAATAAATGTAAAATACAAGATCGATTGTACAATTTTTCAGTACGCTGGTAAGTGGAAATGTATACCAGATGCATTTTGTAGCATTAACATAAAAGTATAACCACCTTCTGATAGAAGAATAGTCTTCATAGTTTTATTGATAAAAGAGCTTAGGCGGTGATTTATTTCATTATAATATCTATTTTTCCGCTTGCCATAGACTTTGCCATTGTGGTGAGCAGTTCGAGCTGTTCGTCAGAAAGATCCTCACAGACTTCTATAAGATGAGCCGAGGGTTTGTTGCTGCCGTGGACTCGTTGCGCTTTACGGGAAAAATAGGTGGTAATCGTACTAGTCAGCATACCAAGTAAAGAAACTCCAAATACCATTAGGATACCAGCTATCAACCTGCCGGCAGGGGTAGTAGGGGAGATATCCCCATAACCAACTGTAGCACAAGTTACCATGCTAAACCATAATGCATCACCAAACGTGCGTTTTTCGATAACGCTCATCATGATAGAACAAAATACGAGAAGACTGATTGTTGTGTATACAACATAAATAAATCCGTTTGTTTTAAAAAAACGACCAACGTTTTTACGAATGGATACCCCCAATCCGATAATTCGAATAAGCCGCATGATTTTAGCAAAGTTACTAAGGCGTGCAAGACTAGCAAGGGTGGATAGATTTGAAACATGAAATAGGTGAAAAAATAAGCCCAATGGAAGAATCGCAATTAGATCAAAGATATTTCGTTTCAAAAATTTCAATTTATCTTTGCTGTGAATTAATCTAACAATATAATCGACAGTAAAGATCAGCATAATAATAAAATCCATCATGGTGTATGGCATTTGTGATAAATTAATCACACAGCAGATGTCGAGAACCACAAGGGTTACAGACCATAAGGCCAGCAGAGTAACAAAAATGTCGTAATAAATCAGCGTCTTTTTTTTCATAACAAATGGTATCGCGCTGCAGGTTTTAAAATAATAAAAGAAAATTGGTCGCTACAATACAGCGGGACATCCTCCTTATTGTAATCCATTGTAAAACAAATAAATGATAATATCCCTGGTGAAATTTGTCAAGCGATACAAAATTTAGTGGTAATCACTCGTTTATTTCTTTAAAGTCAACATAAAATCAAAAAAAGATTGTAAATAGCGGATGTATTATGGTAAAATACAAACAATTTGCTACTTGTTGTGATTTTATTGTTAGGAAACTAAAAGAATATAGAAGAAATGTTGGATTAAGGTTGGTTAAACGATTCGGAGGGTTTATTTTTGAAGTGGAATCTGTTAAAGAAAATTGTTTCAGTTATTCTTCTGCTATTATTAGTGCTATCGGTTGGATATCGTCAGGACTTTTCTGTAAATGCATCGCAGAGTACTGGGGTAGGACTGGCATCTCATGTAATAAAAGCGCATCGTGAAGGATGGTCATATGTATATGGGAGCGCAAGTTATGGTGCAGTTGATTGCTCTGGGCTGATTGCGACCTATAATAACGTCGGTGGCTCGAGATGCGATATGCTGGCGTCATCTCCTTGCTCCGGGCAGGTCAGTAGCGGGATTCCAAATATTCATGGATTAGGGCTTCATCAACCGGGGCATATTGGGGTCTATATCGGAAATGACACTGCCGTTGATGCAAGAGATGAATCTTCTGGAATTGTTTGTCAGACGGTTTCGAGCAAGCACTGGGTAGAATGGTTTAAAGTCGCAGGGGTTGAATATCCCAATACGGGATGGATATCTTTTGATGGAAATGCTTACTATTATGAAAATGGGGAATATTTGGCAAATACCACAAGAACTCTTAATGGGATTACCTACCAGTTTGCAAGCAGCGGGGCGTCGAATAAAATACCAAACAGCAGCGAGTTCCTTTTGGTAGATTATCATGCTGTGTCGGATACGGCGAGTCAAATGAGTGAAGAACCGAGTGATTCTGGTGACCTTTCGGATTC
>CAKSKO010000202.1 GCA_934465125.1 uncultured Eubacteriales bacterium | reverse complement strand
AAGATTTAAACTGTTTCAACAGATTTTCAACATCCGTTTGACGTTGTTGATTCGCTTCATTATCTGTGTCATGGCTATAGATCATCAAGTATTTTCCACTGTCTGATAACGTCGCTGTGATATTTGTCCCCTGCATCTCAAACTGTCCATCCTGTTCCACAGCAGATATCACCCGCTGGGCTGTCTCATTTAAATTCTCTAGGTCGTATTCGTACAATTCTACTGTCACTTTCGATTTTTCATAAGAAAATTGGTATCGGTATCCTTCTTTCGCACCAATAAACTGCGCCGACATCGTCGTAGGCTCCCCTGAAATATATTCACGATCTGTCATCGCTTGTGTTAATCCAGTTAGATTATCTTCATAAGATTCGATCGGCGGTACCGACGCTGCTGATTCTGTTTGTTCACTTTCTACACTACTCGGATTGTAGCCCGGACCTCCAACATCTCCTGCACCGCAGGCCGTTAATAGTATTCCCACGGAAATAGCCATTATTAATAGTATAATTTTCTTCATATATTCCTCCACGCATCTATCCGTTTTTTCTTTATAGTATTATATCTTATTTAGGACTTAGATTCAATAGATTCCAATAGAATTCATCTCTTGAAAAATGGCTCGTTTTTTCATACAATAAAGGTTAATTGGAGCAAACTTCATCGTGCAGATCATATTCTCAAACATAAGAAACAATAAAACCTCAAAAGTGCTCGAACACAGTTCCACTTTTGAGAATTCATCCAAATTGGAAGGAGGAACGAGTTTGCAAAAATTAATCGGAAAAATGCGCGCTGCCATCGAACGGTATCATATGATAAGCGAAAATGACAAGATTGCGGTTGGAATCTCAGGCGGAAAGGATTCGCTTGTTTTACTTTGTGCTCTCTCGGAGCTTAGACATTACTATCCGGTTTCATTTGAATTAGTCGGACTGACGGTAGATCCATGTTTTCATGGAGTAAAGACAGACTACAGCAAAATGGAAGAATTATGCCATCGATTGGAGATTCCGTATCAAATCAAACGAACCCGACTGGCAGATATCGTTTTTGAGGAACGAAAGGAAAAGAATCCGTGCAGTCTTTGTGCAAAAATGAGACGCGGGATTTTACACAACATGGCAAAAGAATACGGATGCACAAAAATCGCGTTAGGACATCATTTTGACGATGCTGTAGAAACATTTTTTATGAATTTGTTTCAGTGCGGAACAATTGGATGTTTCTCTGCTGTTTCGTATCTTTCTAGAAAAGACTTATATTTGATCCGTCCGATGATCTTTTGTGAAGAAAAAGAAGTCGCTTCTATTTCCACAAAGTACCGCTTGCCTGTTGAAAAAAGCAGTTGTCCTGTTGACGGGAAAACAGAACGCCAGCGCACAAAGGAGCTGCTCGTCCGATTAGAGCGGGAGTATCCTCATCTGCGCAAAAAAGTATTTACCTGCGTCTGCGGACCTGCGGTCGGCACATCGGGAAGGTAGATCGCAATAAAAAAGATCTCTCTGCTCCCGAATGAAACGCATCGTTTAGAAAACTCCCTCGCTGGACCTGCGGTCGGCACGTCGGGTAGGGGGTTAGCAGTGTTTCTTTCCCTATTATTCCCGACTGAAGCCGACGTCTGGAAAAACTTCCTCGCTGGACCTGCGGTCGGCGCCAGGGCTAATCCTTGGACCCTCGTCGCGCTCTAAAGTATAGTGTAAACGGGAAGTTTATCTCTTGCGCTCAACGCCTACCCGAATGAAACTGGTTTTTTAAATCCTCTCTAACCCAGATTTTCCTCTAAAAAAAGACGGTACAAAATACCGTCTTTTTTTATTCCGTTTTACTGATTTCTTCGCCTTGTATGATTACTTTGGCGTTTTCGAGCGCATACGCCAGCGCCATGTTGATCAATTCGTTTCTGCTGCGTCCGCTCTCTTTTGCCAGCCGGTCAAAACCATCCTGAATCTTCTTCTCTATTCGAATTGAAAGCTGTACGCTCTCTTCATCCTTTGGCGTGATAATAAACTCCTTACCCATCTTTACCACCTCAATACTATTTTAGTATTGCTATGAAGTGATATATATATTATAATTAAATCATATTTGTGATATAATTATAATTTCTCGAAAGGAGGAAAAGTATGTCTATATTTTGTGAAAACGATCTTTGCCTATATTGGAAACAAGACCATTGTATTCTCGATACCGTACACATTAGCTTATCTGGAATCTGTGAGGACTGTATCCTCATTACCTTTCCTGAAAAATTAAAAGATTCTCTGCGGTCAGAACAGATTCTCAGTCTCTGAGAAAGTTTTTCACTTTGATTGCAAAAATAAAAAAGTTACGCACACTTCTGTGCGCGACTTGCCAACCGCAGATCTTGGACCGTTTCGTCAAAAATTTTTTATTCTGACGCAGAAGGATAAAATCCCTGAAAGCTTCCTACCCGACGTGCCGACCGCAGGTCCACCAGGGAAGTTTTTCGAAACATCGGTTTTTGTCGGGAACAATAGGGAAAGAAACACTGCTAGCCCCCTACCCGACGTGCCGACCGCAGGTCACGCCATTATTGATCAGTGTAACCTTGTCGTGTCTGCTCTCTTCTACAGTCGATCAGATCTATCCTAGATCTTCTTTTTTATCTGAATCGAAAGCTGCATATTCTCTTCATCATAATCCAATTATTTCAGTCGATTACAAAAACCAAAGAGAAATAATTCCCCTAACAAATCGATCCTCTTGCAACCCTCTATTTATAAAAAGAGGAACCTCTTCACACATTACTCACCATTTGTAAGTGAATTTGAATTATTAAAACTGCTGTTTTTTAGTTGATAATACGAAATAATATTTATTCATTTCATATATTTTATTTCATTCTCGTTTGCGCTATACTTTTATTGTTGGTTAAATTTAACAAATTTTTTAACAAAGAAAGGAAGCAGTGTAAACTAATGAAAAGTAATTTTTTCAAGAAAACAGTTTCTATGGCACTTGCAGTTACAATATGCTCCAGTATCGCTTGTTCGGCCGGATTTTTCACAAAAGCCGCTGAACCGGAAGACATCGATGACGACATTGTCGCTGCTGGGAGTGCAGA
>CAKSKO010000201.1 GCA_934465125.1 uncultured Eubacteriales bacterium | reverse complement strand
GCAGTAGACCCATCTGCGCTGGTCAGTACGAATGAATTGGCCCTTCATATGGGGTTGCCACGGCATTCTGTGCAGGGATTGCCCGTTTTGGAACATGCACCGTTTGCACAGGAGGTTGTGCTGCAGCAAGGTGCATCGCAGCCGAAGACATCGGATGATGGCAAAGAAACTGGCATTGATAACATCTATCTCGGTAAGCTCTGCCATCTGGGCGAGTGCACAAGTGCGGCGGTAGAGCTGAACGCAGAAAGCTTGTCGATGCACACCTTTATTACCGGCTCTACGGGTTCAGGCAAATCTAATGCAGTGTATCATCTGCTGGCAGAGCTACGGAAAAAGGGCAAAAGCTTTCTGGTGGTGGAGCCAGCAAAGGGTGAGTACAAAAATGTGTTCCCCTATGTGCCCTGTTATGGGACGAATCCAAAGATCGGAAAACTTTTACGGATTAACCCCTTTGCATTTCCGGAGCAGGTGCATGTGCTGGAACACATCGACCGCATTATTGAAATTTTCAATGTTTGCTGGCCAATGTATGCGGCAATGCCTGCAGTTTTGAAAGACTCAATTGAGCAGGCTTATGTTTCTGCCGGGTGGGATTTGGAATTATCTGAGAACCGGAGCGTTCTAGGACTGTTTCCGACCTTTGCGGATGTGCTGCGGGAATTGCGGAATGTAATTCACAGCTCAGATTATTCCTCGGATACTAAAGGCGACTATATCGGTTCGCTTTCTACACGATTGAAATCGCTGACGAATGGTATCAACGGCATGATTTTTGTGAGCCAGGAAATGAATCTTGCGGATTTGTTTGAACACGATGCGATTGTTGACTTGAGCCGTGTTGGTTCAACAGAAACAAAATCGTTAATCATGGGCATTGTGGTGCTGAAACTGCAGGAATACAGAATGGCAAATGCAAGTGGGATGAATGAACACCTGAAACATGTTACAGTGCTGGAAGAGGCTCACAACCTGCTAAAAAAGACTTCTATGGAACAGAGTGCAGAATCTTCAAATTTGGTCGGAAAATCGGTGGAGATGCTAACCAATGCAATCGCTGAAGTGCGCACATACGGCGAGGGGTTTGTAATTGTGGATCAGGCACCGAATCTGTTGGATACAGCGGTGATCCGCAATACTAATACCAAGATAGTTCTCCGCCTGCCAGAAAAAACAGATCGTGAAGTAACTGGTGGGGCTATGGCATTGAATGATGCCCAGATGGAGGAACTGTCTCGATTGCCAACGGGTATGGCGGTGGTTTATCAGAATAACTGGCAGGAAGCGGTACTGTGTCAGTTACCTCGATATGAACCGTTCGGCAGGAGAAAAAAAGAATGCGAAGATATAATTCAGAACCGAACTGCAAAGAATAATGCAATTCTGCATTTTCTTCTTGCAAAGCAGCTGACTGTAGCGCAGAAAGAAAAGGTGGAAAAACGACTGAGAAACTCCAATATTCCGGCAGAAACAGTGAAAAAACTATTGGAAAATCTGGACAGCCGAAATAAGCAGTATCATTGGGCAGTGGCTAGATTCCTTCGCCAAAATAGCGGGATGCTGAAAGATGTCCTCATGGGAACAGCATCTTGCCAGACACTGGACGAACTGGAAACTGTGATAAAAGAGAACGTGTCAACAGTGTTTGTGGGATTCGGCCCTTCTGAACTTGAAAAAATTACAGTGTATGTCTGTATGGCGGAAAGCGAAAAATATCCAGAAATAGAGCCGCTGAAACAGCTGTGTGCTTATTATTGGAAGGAAAAGGTGCTATAATATGAAAGAAGTCTGGGAAGGAACCAAAGGTGGTCCAGAAGTTAAAACGAAAACGACACCGGATTCTCCCGTTGTGGAAATTCCAGGCCATTCCAATAAGCCCGAAGAAGTGGATTGGAAACAATCTGAACAGGATCTTCCGAGGGAGGCGCCTATGACATGGGAAACGACTGAAGCACCAGAAGGCATACATCATGTACTGGAAAATTGTGAAGGTGCGCAGGATACACGAGAAACAAAAGATGCGTCCGAAGAAAAAACATATCCGCGCAAAGAAGTGGAAGATGGTACAGCGTACTATTACGATGATAATGGAAACTTGTACCGAATCGATGACAATCTCCTTCCGAATACAGAGTACGATATTAATGGTTATCATTACGAAACTGATGAAGAAGGACGAATTGTTTCGGCAGAAGGTCGACTTCAAGTAAAAGACCATGAAGGTCGCCCAGCGATAAAAGATTCAATTGAAGATATTGGAAAAGGAGACCAAAAGAAAACGGATGATCGAGGACATCTGATTGGTGACCAGTTTAATGGTTCAAACGGAATGGAAAATATGATACCACAGGATTCAGATATTAATCGAAAGGACTATAAAGCACTGGAAACGGAACTTGCAAAAGAAGTTGCAGCAGGAAAAGAAGTTTATGTAAAAGTTGAACCGATTTACGAGGGCGATTCGCACAGACCGGTAGCCGTTATGGTTACATATACCATTGATGGGGAAGAATCGGTACGAGTATTTCCGAATGAAAGAGAGGAATAAAGAAAATGGATCAGGAGCTGTTTCAGAATGTATTTGATCAGATTACAGGAGCTTTGCCAGAAACGTGGGAGAAGGTGACATTTTATGCGGCCTACATTGGAACAAGCTATACGATGAAGTATTATGTGAGCACGGCTAACGAAAAAAATGTGTCGTGCTTCGAACTTCCCGGAATTACAAAAGCTGCATTAGTTCGCAGTTTCCTGCAGGTCGATAAAGTTTTATCGAAAGTGCGTGTTGCTTTGGACGGTTCCAACAGGTGGAATGTTCTGACTATGGTAGCAGAGAAAAATGGTCATTTTAAGGCATTTTATGACTATGCCGATTTAAGCGAAAATGCCATTGAGTATGAAAGAAGCTGGCGAGAAAAATATCTGGCTGAATAATGCTTGATCGACAAAAACAAGAAGTGCAGAGGAATGTCACATCTCTGCACTTCTTGCTCTTTTATATCGACGCTGTTATGTGAGATTTTAAGGAAAAACACTTGACGTACGACAAGATAAGATACATGCTGAAGTAAAATGCCGACAAAATGAGTACAGGGAATATGAAAAAATAAAC
>CAKSKO010000200.1 GCA_934465125.1 uncultured Eubacteriales bacterium | reverse complement strand
GGACAGGGTGAAGGGACAACGCACGGCAGATGTTGAATTTTTTAAAGAATTTCTTATGAAAGTATTTTTATCGTTGACAAGCATATAATGATTGTGGGTACAATAATGGTATTGCGCAAAGAAGTCGATATTTTCGTTGGTAGAATGGAAAATCAACGGTACTATGAAGAAAACAGACTATTAAAAACGAAAAAAATTAGATAATCAATATGATTAAGATTAATAAATAGATGGTTGTGAATAAAAGAGGAAGTGATTTAATAAAATGGGTTTTTTGGTTTGTATGGGAGCAATGTGTCAATGCTCGTTTGGTGTAGCTCCGTCTTCCTTAGTAGTAACACCGGAAAATAAAGTAACTGGATGCAACATGCCTGCCGCAACGATTATGGACAACGTTCCAATGAAGAATGTAATGCCTTTTGGTATGTGTAGTTCTATGGCAAATCCTCAGGTTGCTGCTGCAACAGCTGCTGCTTTTGGAGTGTTGACACCGATGCCTTGTATACCTGTGATTGCTGCACCCTGGGCACCGGGATGTGCAACAGTAATGATTAACAACAAACCTGCTTTAAACAATACATCAAAGTTGATGTGTAACTGGGGCGGTGTCATTCAGATCAATATGCCGGGGCAGCAAACGATACAAGTGCCGTAATAAGATAAAAATAAAAGTTGTTCGTAAAAAAGATGACTTTCTAATAAAAACGAAAGTAATGAAAAGATTGACGGATGCTAATTTATTGAAATTAGAAATGTTTAAATTGTAGGAACGGAGAGTAAACCATGAATAGCGTATTCTCGATTCTCTTTCCCGGGAGATTATTTACACAAGAGTATAAGAATCATGACGAGTATTTATCTGATTTAGTCAAACAGGTAGAGTTACTGCTTGTATACTTTTTGGAGTGTGCACCGCCGCCTCAGCAGCACTTAGATAAGTTCAAAGGGCTGGTCATCACAAAAAATCAGGTAGAAGATGTTTTTCAAAACAACCAAAACATTAATCAGAATCGGGACGGAGTAAGAAGAGAGTTTTCAAAGGCAGAATTTTTTATTCAATCAAGGTTGCAAGGATCGGTTAATGAGGGACAATTCTTTGCATTTGAGTACATAAAATCTGTTTTTAAATTAACGGAGCTAGAATCTTTCTTTTTAGTACTTAGTATGCTTCCAATTATCGATAATAAATATGAAAAGGTGTTTGCTTATTTGCAGGATGATATTACACAAAAACGCGCTGGATATGAACTTGCGTTAAGACTTTATTATTTTGTAGATGACGTTTCTGATATTGAAGATTTCTATGAGGTGCGGGCCTCGCTGGAAGAAAAGATGTCAGCCTTATGTTTTTTAAAAGATACAACAGATATTGATCCTAGGTTGTTGTCTTTTATCATGTCGAATGGAAAGCAAGAAATTAATATAAAAGGCGTTTACTGTTATGCATCAATGAATGATCAACCGCTTCCGGTAATGGATGACATTGCACAGCGGATCGCGAGCGTAGTAAAGGGGAGCCAATCTAATCGAACGATGTATTTTTATCTTAATGGACCGCAAAACATCGGGAAAAAAACACAAGTCAAACGGTTTTCGGAGATTATGAATATCTCTGTAATAATGATTGATATTACTCAGATTGAATTTAAAACTGAAAAATTATTTTATGATATAATTATTACAGCATGCAGAGAAGCCGTTATTAATCAAGGGGCTATTTGTTTTTATAATTTTGATGAATTATTTTCTGCACAAAACGAAAATGCAAAATATATTGATATGATTTTAGAAGCTGCGGAGAAATTTTCAAGTGTAATTTTTATACTATCAAAATCCCCTATGCAGAACCGGGACGTAACTGAACAGTTTTTATGGATTGATGTACCGGTTCGCTATCCTGACAAAGAGGAAAGCATTATTTTATGGGATATTTGTTTAGAAAGCATTCCGTTAGACGAAGAAATAAAATCGTTTGAGATTGCGAATAAATTTACGTTTACACCAGGGCAAATTATGAACACTGGAAAAGAAGCACAAAAACAACTTCTTTGGAGCCAGAGTCCGATGCTCACCAGGAAAGAATTATACAGCTGTGCATACAATCAAGTTGTACATGATCTAAACAGGCAGGCAACATTGATCTATGCAAAATATACATGGGATGAATTAATTTTAGCAAAAGAGCAGAAAGAAATGCTCCAGAATGCCTGTGATCAAATTAAATATAAACATATTGTTTATGATAAATGGGGATTTAAAAAGCGTTTGGCCTATGGACGTGGAGTGAGCATGTTGTTTGCCGGACCGCCGGGTACTGGTAAAACAATGGCGGCGCAGGTTGTTGCAAATGAACTGAATATTGAAATTTACAAGGTTGATTTGTCTCAGATTGTATCAAAATATATCGGTGAAACGGAGAAGAATCTCAGCGACTTATTTAATGAAGCAAAAAAAAGCAATGTAATTCTATTTTTTGATGAAACGGATGCATTGCTTGGAAAGAGAACCGAAGTAAAGGATTCTCATGATAAGAACGCCAACTTAGAGACTTCTTATTTGCTACAAAAGATGGAAGAGTACGATGGGATTACGGTAATGTCAACAAACTATTTAGAGAATATTGATTCTGCGTTTTTTCGACGCATCAGCTATGTCATCCATTTTCCGTTCCCGGATGTTCAGTCTAGGAAGCGGATTTGGCAGACAATATTTCCAAAGCAGATGCCGATTAGCAAAGATATTGATTTTGATTATCTTGCGCAGCAATTTGAAATCGCCGGCGGTAATATTAAAAATATAGCGGTCACTTCGGCGTTTTTAGCGGCAAAATCGAGCAAAAAACTCGAGATGAAACATATTATTCAAGCAATTAAGTATGAGCTTACCAAACAAGGAAAAACGTTACTCAAAGAAGATTTTGGTGAACACGGATACTTATTAAAATAATACGCATAATCAGGTTTTTAAGGAGTTGTAATCGAGATGAATAAAGAAACAAGAGCGTTTATAAGCAGTAAGATAGAGGAGTTGCAGACGATTTGTAATGAATTAGAGTATGAAACAGAAGCGCTTGAGATAGATGATACAGCGATTCCAACTGTGAATATTTTTGTAGC
>CAKSKO010000199.1 GCA_934465125.1 uncultured Eubacteriales bacterium | reverse complement strand
TTATAAAGCTGATGATTAAGTTTAAAACTATTTCAAGCATAAAATAACTATTATAAACATTTACAATTAAATTTAATATGGTAATATATAATTATTAAGTTAAAAGGGAAGATGTTCAATGTGTTATGAGAAAATAGTATATAACTATATTAAGGATAATTATAACAAAATTCTTCGTGAGCCTTTCGGTATACTTAAGCATAAGTTCATCGTTCCCGGGACAGGCTATCAACAACAACTTTGGGATTGGGACTCTTGGCTTACAGATGTCGCTATTTCTCAGGTTGCAATTAAAGAAAATACACTTGACGCACTTTTTGAATATCAAAAAGGTTGTATAGAGGATTTTGCCGCTCAATGCGATGCTGAAACAGGACGTATACCGATAGTAATAACCGATAAATTTGCTTTTCCGAATAATTCAGACGGAATAATTACGAATTGCAGCAAGCCGGTTTTAATTCAACATGCACTGTTTATTGCTGAATTGCATAATGATTATTCATGGCTGAAACCACTGTTTTCGGTATTTGAGAAATTTCTCGGTTATTATGAAAAATACTGCAAGCATGAAAGCGGTCTGTACTTTTTCATAGACGATTCAGCAATAGGAGTTGACAATGATCCCTGCACATTCTACAGACCGGAAAAAAGCTCCGGTTCAATTTATCTCAACTGTTTAATGTATAAAGAGCTTTTGTCAATGGCAGAGCTTGCTGAAAATCTTGAAAATGCCCTTGCGGCAGACGAATACAACAAAAAAGCAAAAGCTTTGGCTATTGCAATTAACGAGCATTGTTATGATGAACGTAACGGATTTTATTACAGTGTTGATCTCAACCTTTTACCGATAGACCCCGAAAAACATATGCATAGCGGCTGCCCGCGACATTGGAATACCCTTATACAAAGAATTGATGTTTGGTCCGGATTTTTGGCTCTTTGGGCGGGGATAGCAAATGAAGAACAGGCTAAAAGAGTTGTAAATGAAAATTATTTGAATGCATTAACATTTAATTCGGAATACGGAGTGCGTTCCCTGTCAAAATGCGAAAAAATGTATGCACCTAAAAAAAGCGGAAATCCGTCTTGTTGGTTAGGTCCGATTTGGGGAGC
Source organism: uncultured Eubacteriales bacterium (assembly GCA_934465125.1). Taxonomy (GTDB): domain Bacteria; phylum Bacillota; class Clostridia; order Oscillospirales; family Acutalibacteraceae; genus CAKSKO01. Next base: position 2,010 of record CAKSKO010000199.1, on the reverse strand, counting down.
TTCAAATTATTTTGTGTTCAGAGGTTTGCTCAATTACGGATACACCGAGTTGGCAAACGATCTCTATGAGAAAACTTTAAAGTTATTCGGGGAAGATATAGTCGAATGCGGAGAAATGCACGAATACTATCACCCCGAAACCGGCAAAGGGCTTAACAATCAAGGGTTTCAAAGTTGGAATCTTTTATGTGCAAATATGATTGAATGGAAACAAAACGGAAGCTTTATACACGAGGTATAGTGTATAAAGCTTCCGTTTTGCCATGATTATTTTTTTGGTAAATTCTTTATGGATTGTTTTCGGAATTCTCCTGCGGAAATACCGAAGTTCTTTTTGAAAATTCTCATAAAATAGTAAATGTTTTCGTAGCCGACTGTCAGAGAGATATTTTCGATTTTTAAATTTGTCTCTTTAAGAAGCGTTGCTGCAGATTCCAACCTCAATTTAATAATGTACGAATGTGGAGTCATTCCAACCTGAGATTTGAATAGTTTAATAAAATAGTTTTCTTCCAAATCACACATATTAGAATAATAAGAAATCGGATAATTACAGGAATATGTTTTATTCATTTCGTTTATAACGATTTCTATTGCGGGAGAATATTTGTTCTCAAAGCCACTGGCTTCCATAGATATATAGCTGTGCAAGTAAGCAAAGAGACGGTATAATTCGGCTGAACAGATATCACGATAGCCGGGTCGTTTCTGCCTTAACTCGTCTATAATATTTGTGGAAGCAGATATATATTTTTTCGGAGCGCTTTTAAGAGTATGACATCTAAAATCAAAATCAAACGCCTTGAGCGTTTGCTCGGCCATTGAACCGTTAAAATGAGTCCAGTATGCTGTGGTTTCATCGTTCATTTTGTACTGATATATTTGCGGTTCATGTGGCTTAAATAATATAATTGAGTTTGACTCCGCTTTTTTTGTGCGATTATCGCGGTCTAAATAGTAGCAACACCCCTGTTGTATATAAATGATTTGATAATCGTCGCGTCCGAGAGGTCTATTTCGTATAATATTTGATTGAAGTGAATGCATAATATCTATACCGCTTGCACACACATATAAACCGTTAGTGGAATTTAAAACGCTTTTTCTGTATTCCGGAGTTTCCCATGCACCTTGAAAACTGTTCATTAGTATCACCGTTTAACTTATAACATACATAAGCTGTAAAGTCAAGTTATAATAAAAGAGAAATAATGGAAAATAACGATTTTGTATATAAAGAGTGCGTTATGTATATTTACATTTTTTCAATCACGGTATATACTTATTTATGTAAATTGACTATACTGTGTGTGTTTAGTTATTATTACTTTAATATAAACGCTTTGGAAATGGGTGTATTTGTGTTGTTTGGCTTTAATATTTCAATTTTGGGTAAAAATTACGGATTTCTGGAAAACACGATTTTAGCTACATCTTTGAACGAAAGGGATTTTAAACTTTCAAATGGTGAAAACAATAACACTTTAAGATATGTGAATAATGAATTCAAAATTGAGGTTATTACGAAAGTTTCCCGTGTTTCAAATAATACGGTTAAACTGACAAACGAGATTATAAATCGCTCTGAAAATGAAATAATTATTACACATTTCAGTTCAGGTGTTATAAGAAATATTGCTGATAATGGTGGATGGACGCAGCGTGGACGATTGCGGTTTTATACCTGCAAAAATTGTTGGCAAGGTGAGTTTCAATGGGTTCAACAGGATATTTCGCAACTTATGATTTATAATGTTTCAACCCATAATAATAATTCAAGCTATAGAATTGGCTCGTCCGGTTCGTGGAGCACTTCAAAATACTATCCGTTGATAATTGTTGAGGATACAACAGAAAACCGTTGTTATTATTCGGAAATGTTAAGTTCCGCATCTTGGGAAATTGAAGTGGGAAATTATGCGGAGGAATTGACTGACGGATACATATATATTGAAAATACCGCCGCAAGTGAAAATTGCGACGGTTGGAATTATAAATTAAAAAGCGGCG
>CAKSKO010000198.1 GCA_934465125.1 uncultured Eubacteriales bacterium | reverse complement strand
AATTACAAGAAATCATCGCGATGAGCGATTTATATGTTCACGCTGCGGATGTTGAAATTGAAGCGATTGCCTGTATAGAAGCTTTTTCAAGTGGGTTGGTTCCCGTTATAGCAAACAGTGAAAAATCAGCGACCCCTCAGTTTGCAATGGACGAGCGCAGTCTGTTCAAAGCAGGCGACAGTGCAGAACTCTCTGAAAAAATTGAATACTGGATTGAACATAAAGAAGAACGCAAAGAGATGGAAAAAGCATATAGTGAATACGGAAAGCAGTTTAATATTGAACAGTGTGTTTTTAAAATAGAAAAAATGTTTGAACAGGCAGTGAGCGAAAATGAAACGAGATAAAGAACGCATCGATAAAAAACCTGGACACGTGATTCATATGTGGACTCCATTTCATCTGAAAATAAATAAAGGTTACCATTTTTATAGAGATTCTTTTTCGTTTCGTTTATTCTATGCTGTAATAAAAGCGATTGTTGTGCCAATTTTATTTGCCTTTAACTGGCTTGTTTTTGGGTTTAGAATAAATGGCGCCGAAAAATTAAAGAAAATAAAAAATACAGGGGCGATTTCCGTTTGCAATCATGTTCACATTTTGGATTGCACCATGATCGGCTGTGCGTTTTGGAATAGAAGACAATATTTTTTGACACTTCAATCCAATTTCGAGATTCCTGTGATTAGGTGTCTTGTAAAAATATTGGGGGGAATGCCGATCCCGAGAGAATTACGATTCGTTCCCTCCTGTTATGCAGCGGTAGGAAAAGCACTTTCCGACGGTGCGATAGTACAAGTTTATCCGGAAGGAGTTTTAATTCCCCGATATGATGGACTAAGAGAGTTCAAACGGGGTGCATTTTCGTTTTCCTATGACTATGAGGTGCCCCTGATTCCTATGGTGATTACATATCGAAAGGCAAAGGGAATACAAAGATTATTTCATCGAAAACCATTGCTTACACTTACTATTTTGGATCCTATTTATTCGGTGTCGGGAAACAATCGAAAAGAAGAAATTACCAGACTAAAGGAATGCTGTTTAAAAAAAATGAGACAGGTTTATCAGGAAAAAAGGAACGCATAAGTAACGCTGAAAACTGTTTTGTCAGATAATATGATAGATTTGATAATAGAGATTTTGTGTATATTATAAAAGAGAAAACGAAGCATTATTAAGATACGAGAAAAGAAAGAGGGATTTTCGTATGAAAAGAGCAATTGCACTTTGTGGGGGAGGTTCTAGAGGATCGTATGAAATAGGAGTATGGACAGCACTAAAAGAGCTTCGAATTGATTATCAGTTGGTAACAGGGACGTCTATCGGTGCGATTAATGGTACAAGACGATTATGAGAAGGCAAAAAAATCTCTGGGATACAATTTCTATTCATCAAGTGATTGCTACAAATTTTTCTCTTGATTATTCCTTGAAGGCGCTCTATTCTCAAAAAAGGACTTTTTTCAATTTTTAAAGAATTACATAGTGAACAAAGGAGCAGATATCATCCCATTTGTTTAGCTTTTAGAGAAAACGATCGATGAAAATAAGGTAATGTACTCTGACGTGGATTTTGGGATTACAACTGTGCGTTTTCCGTTTATTAAACCATTAGAAATTACAAAAAAAGCAATTGGCTTACAAAATATAAAAAAGTATTTGTTAGCTTCTGCGTCATGTTTTCCAGCATTTCCGATGTGTAAGATTAATGGGGTGCGTTATGTAGACGGTAGTTTTCATGATGATCTACCAATCAATTTTGCATTAAAATTAGGAGCAGAAGAAATTATTGCGGTTGATTTAAACTATGGTGTGACACACCCTGAGTTTTTGGGTCATGCGCAGATTACCTATATTCATCCTTCTCATTCTCTGGGATCATTTCTGCACTTTGATCAGAAGGTTATGAAAAGGAACCAACAATTGGGATATAACGATGCTTTGAGAGCATTTGGAAAAGTATGGGGCTATCGATACACATTTTTTAAAGATCATGCAGACGAAAGCTTTTTGATGGGCAGTGCCTATGTCATGAATTTATTTGAACAAATGCTATCATATAGCAATCAATTTAGTAAAAAGAAACTGTTAATGCTGTTGGATGTTCCGATGACTTCCTATGAGGATATTTCTGCGCCCTGGTACTTTCTTTTAGGGTCCGCTGTTTCGTATACGCTGATATAATAACTAAATGAAATAAAATCAACTGTGTTCTTTAAGATTCCTTCATCCTGAGGTTTTGTGCGAATTGAAATATGGTTTTCCTTAAAAAAACGGTTTATATAATAAGGGTAGTACCCGCGGGCTTGTACATCGCCGAAAAACGTAATTTCACGCTCTTTTAACATTGTTTCGATTACATCATTGGGGCGGCAAGTTAAGGGGTATGTTAGAATCCCTAAGATCATACAACCAATTTTTGCATCCTTTATGAATTCATGGCAAAGATTAACTGCAGTAACACTCGCTACGAACTGATGATGAATTGCCTGCTAAAGGTCTTGTTTGGAAAACTGCTCTTTACTGGTGCGGATCGCTCCGGCCATAAATGGTTCTTTTAAAATTGCGTTTATTTCATTAAAAGTGAGCCAATACTTTACTTTGCTTTTATAACGATTAAAAATTGTTGTAACATACTTTTCATAATATTCAATTAATTTTCTGTTTTTCCACCCATCGTATTTTTTAGATAGCGAGAGAGGTGTTTGATAATGTGAGATCGTCATAAAATTGAAGACCTTTTTCATTGGGAGAGGGGTCGTCACCGTTTGGATAAATTCTTGACTAGGCGATAGAGGTCCGAAATACTTTAAATCTCATCTCGGCAAATGATTTCAGATTTTCTTTATATCGATGATAAAAATCAATTCCGATTAATTTTAAATTATTTTCTGTAGGCAATTTTGTTACTGGTCCCATGATTCCTTTTGGGGCAACATCCTAAGTAGAGAGCCCTTTTCTATCTTCCTTATAAGCTCCCTCGCACTGATTTGCAGCGATAGCGCTGCCCCACAAGGATCCATTTCGAAATGATAAATTCAAAACCCTTACACTCCTTTCATAATACAGCAGATATTTTATAATAGTTTTCTCCCCCAACTTTTTGTATATGGAATTTATGGTGTGCAACAGGTGCTTTGT
>CAKSKO010000197.1 GCA_934465125.1 uncultured Eubacteriales bacterium | reverse complement strand
CCCTCACCGGCTCATCAAGACCAGTGCTGCGCTTAAGCTCTTCAACATAATACGGATTTGGAAGGCAGCGAACATCAAACACAAGATCAGCTTCAGATGGCGTTCCGTACTTAAATCCAAATGATTCGCAGTCCACCATCAAAGCATACGCCGCATCCCCCAAAAATAGACCTGAGATCCTCTCCTTGAGTTGAGCCGGTGAGATAAAAGAGGTATCAATCACATAATCTGCCCGTTCCTTTACTGGCTTTAATACCTCTCGCTCCAGTTTTACTGCCTGCGAAACAACTCCCAAATAGTTCTCCGCAAGCGGATGTTTCCTCCTTGTTTCCTGATATCTGCGAACTAAAACATCGTCGCGCGCATCAAGATAAAGAATTTTATATTTTCGATTTTCCTGACGCAGTTTATCGAGCGTTTCAAATAAACTATCAAACATCCCGCCTCCGCGAATATCCGTAACGACTGCAACTTTTTTCATCGTGCTACCTTTTGCCTGCTGACATAAGCCATAAAATGTCGTAATCAATTTTGGCGGTATATTATCAACACAATAAAATCCGATGTCTTCAAGCGCATCCATTGCCCTCGATTTCCCCGCACCAGACAATCCCGTCACAATTATAAACTCCATTTTTCATCTCTCCTGTCTGTCAACAACAGCCTCTAAAATTCGCCCACTATCTTTACTTCACATTCCATTTCAATGCCCGTTTCCTCCCGAATACGTCCTTTGATTCTATCGATCAACGATAAAACATCTTTGCATGTTGCATTTCCAGTATTGACAATAAATCCTGAATGTTTCTTACTCACCATCGCCCCACCCACAGAGGCCCCCTTTAGCCCATACTGTTCAATCAAACCGCCCGCAAAATGGCCTTTCGGACGTTTAAATATGCTCCCTGCACTCGGGTACTTCAGAGGTTGCTTTGATTTACGCCGATCCATAAAGTCATCCATGCGCAAGCGTATCAGATCCTCTTTCTCTTTTTTAAGCTCTACGACAATCGACGTAATAATATAATCACAATCACCATAGATACTGCGTCGGTACGATAACTCAAGTTCCTCCGCTTTGAATGCTCCGCTTATTCCATCTCTGGTAATATGCTCACAGCAAACCAATACATCTTTCATCTCTCCGGAGTAAGCACCTGCATTCATAAACGCCGCTCCACCAACTGAACCGGGAATTCCCCACGCAAACTCAAGACCAGATAAAGAATTATTCAGGGCAAAGGTGCATAATTTCGCGAGTGTCGCACCCGCCCCGCATTGTATTTTATTTCCTTCTAGAAGATGAACTTCAGAAAACTCTCCCTCAAGTTTAATAACAGCTCCTCGGATTCCTTGATCCGATACCAACAGATTCGATCCTTTTCCTAATAAAAAAATAGGAATCGATTGCTCCTTTGCCGTCTTTAAAATCTTTTTGAGCGCATCTTTCGACTTTACAGCAAGATACAAGTCGGCTTCTCCTCCGATTTGAAACGTCGTATGTTTTGCCATAGGTTCCTTTTCAAGGACTCGGCATCCTGTTTCTTCTGCAATTTTCTTGAGCAAAGCGTACCTGTTCATCTTTTCCTCCCAGCGATAACAAATTTTAAAGTTGTGGGCCATGTATATAAGAATCACTTATGTTTAAAAAACGACGTATTTTTTTCTAGATATTCACAGAAACGGTCAACATTTGCATTAATAATCAATTCTTCAGGAAACAAAATCTCCTGAAGCATCGCTGCTGCATGCTCAGCATGACCGATTTGTGTACAAAAATGTGCATCCGAGTTCAGGATAACCGGAACTTCAAATTTTTTGCAAAGTTCTGCAATCTTCTTACAATTAGATATTGATTTTTGTCTTGTCAGAAACGACGCATTATTGATCTCTACTACCTTTCCGTTTCTTCCGAATTCCGGGATTACCTTTTCATAATCATAAGCGAACGGTGCTGTTCCACTATGCCCGATCACCTGTATGCGCGGATTTTTCGCAATATTCATCCAAGCACTAGTACACGCGTCTCTATCATCTAAAAGATGTGTTACAGGCTCATGCATAGAAGCGATCATCCAGTCAAGATACATCGATTCACTTTCTGTGATGTCAACTGTCCCCTTTTCGTCAAGTACATTTGCTTCAACTCCCTTTAATACAAATACTCCTTTGAGTTTTCTGGGAACTACCCTCATATTTTCAAAATACCATCGTCCAGGCGCTCCCGGCATCGTTTTGGCATGATCCGTAATCGCAATCGCATAAAGTCCCATCTCAGCCGCTGCACTAACGTTTTCAAGAAGCGTACTGTATGCATGAGTGGAAGCAACCGTATGGCAATGTGTATCTGCTATAATTTTCATCGAACGTATCTCCTTCCTGCAAACTACTATATATTGTCACTTTCATCCTTTACTGGATTTAGTCTTCTGAATAATCCATTCCTAAGCTTGTAAGTAACTCCTCTGCTGCGTTGTATCCCAATTTCTTTTGACGATTATTCATGGCGGCAACTTCGATAATAACAGCTAAGTTTCTTCCTGGTTTCACAGGAATTGTTAAAATAGGAACCTTGATCCCCAATATTTCTGTACAAACATTGTCCATTCCCATACGGTCATATATTTTCGAATTATCCCAAATTTCTAAATTGATTACAATATCGATCTTTTCATTCAGTTTGACAGCACCCATACCAAAAATTCTCCGCGCATTGATGATCCCGATCCCGCGAAGTTCAATAAAATGTCTAATATTTTCAGGTGCAGAACCTACGAGCGAATCTTTTGAAATACGTCGGATTTCAACGGCGTCGTCAGCGATCAACCGATGTCCTCTTTTAATCAGTTCAATGGCTGTTTCGCTTTTTCCAACCCCGCTGTCTCCTGTTAAAAAGATCCCCTCACCATACACTTCAACCAATACTCCATGCCTTGTAATTCTCGGGGCTAACTGGATACTCATATACGAAACAAGCGCCGCTACCAAAACGGAAGTTGTCTCTGCTGTTGTTAAGATCGGGATTTCATGCAGTTTTGCTGCCTTCATAATCTCCGGATATGGCGTAATATTTCTTGTAATGATAACAGCGGGCGGTTTTTTTGCAAAGATATTCTTAATTGCATGGTACCGTTCCTCCTCGCTAAACC
>CAKSKO010000196.1 GCA_934465125.1 uncultured Eubacteriales bacterium | reverse complement strand
ATGAAGAGCAGCGATTCGGCGTCCAGCAAAAAGAACGCTTTAAAGAGCTTTGCAAGAACGTTGATATTTTAACGTTATCTGCTACACCGATACCCAGGACCTTAAATATGGCGATGTCTGGGATTCGGGATATGTCAACACTTGAGGAAGCCCCACAAGATAGACATCCTGTTCAAACATATGTTTTAGAATATGATCCTGTTGTCATCACGGAAGCAATCAGAAGAGAACTGCGTAGGGGCGGACAGGTTTATTATCTGCACAATAAGGTCGAGTCGATCGAACGTATTGCAACATCACTACAGATGCAGATTCCGGAGGCAAAAGTCGGCTTTGGGCACGGAAAAATGACGGAATCTGAGTTATCAGAGGTCTGGAGAAAAATGCTCGATCAGGAAATCAATGTGTTGGTTTGCACCACTATTATCGAGACAGGTGTGGACCTACCAAATGTCAATACTTTAATTATTGAAAATGCAGATCATATGGGATTATCGCAATTATACCAAATCAGAGGACGTGTTGGTCGTTCGTCGAGACGTGCATACGCGTATCTTACTTTCCGAAAAAGCAAGGTATTAAGTGAAATCTCCCAAAAAAGGCTCTCTGCCATTCGTGAATTCACAGAATTTGGGTCTGGGTTTAAAATCGCAATGCGCGATCTGGAGTTACGGGGCGCCGGAAATATTTTAGGTGCAGCACAACACGGGCACATGGAGGACGTTGGATACGAATTATATCTTCGCATGCTGGGTGAAGCAGTCAATGAAGAAAAAGGAAAAACAACAGAAAGCTTTGAGCTAGAATGCCTAGTTGACGTCCATGTTGAAGCACACATACCGGAGTACTACATCGAGAGCCTCAATCAACGGCTTGATATTTATCGCCGTATTTCCGACATTAGAACATCCGAGGATGCTTCCGATGTATTAGATGAATTAATCGATCGATTCGGAGATCCTCCATATTCTGTAAAAGGACTGATCGATGTTGCGCTGATTCGGAATACCGCGGCTTCGCTGGGAATCTATGAAATCAAACAGCAAAATAATGCTCTAAATCTTTATCAGCACAAAATCAACATGCAGCAGGTTTCCGCTTTACTGCGCACCTGTCGGTATAAAATCATGGTAAACGCAGGAGCAAAACCGTATCTTTCTATTAAAATCTCTGAAAAGGCCAATCCTTTAACCATTTTAAGGGAGGTTCTTGACGCTGCATCGCTTGAGCAAACAAAAAATCGCCGTTTTGATAGACAAAACAATTAGAAAGGTGTATACTGCACAGGGACTATTTTTAATCTACAGGGGAGGAAACATAATAAATGAACATTCTAAAAAGAATCTCAGCGGCAACAGCAGGGGTATGCTTTTTGCTCTCTTTGGCTGCTTGTTCGGATACATCATGGTCGGTAAAGACAGATAACGATACCCTATCTCCTGGCGTTTATATTTATTATATGAGTACAGCGTATTCCGAAGCTTATACGAAGGTAGAAGATAGCACGTCCGATATCCTAAGCCAGCAAGTAGAAGAGCAAGATGCATCTGAATGGATCAAAGATCATGCAATGCTATCGTGTAAAAAACTGCTGGAAGTTGAAAGGAAATATGCCGATTTAGGTTTAACGATGACCGATGAGGAAACAGCTACTGCCGATACAACTACAAAAGCACAGTGGAACCAATATGGGAAACTATACGAAGGTCTTGGAATCGCTAAGGATTCTTTTCATCGTGCGAGCACGTTATATGATATAAAATATAGCAAAGTTTTTGAGGCAACATACGGCAAAGACGGTGCTAAAGCGGTCAGCGATGAAGATCTACAAAATTATTATACATCCTCCTATACAGATTACAGTTACTTCACAAAGTCCTTATCTAAAACTGACGAAGAAGGAAATTCCGAGGCGATGTCTGATGAAGAGATCGAAGCTGTGAAAAACCAATTTGAAGGCTATCAGCAGAAAATCGAAAATGGGAGTTCCTTTACCGATGTTGCAGAGCAATACCAACAGGATGACGCTCTGCAAAACAACCCAACTGTATCGGATTCATCTAATTTAGAAAAAGACAGTTCTCTTCCTGATGAAATCATCAATACATTAAAAGAGCTTCAGCCGGGTAGTTCTAGCGCTCTAAAAGCCAATAACAGGTATTATCTCTTGATAAAAAATGATATTACTCAATCGGTAGATACGTTACAAACAGACTCTGTTCGAAATGATGTTTTATCTTCCATGAAATCAGACGAGTTTTCTACCGATATAGAAGAATCTGCAAAACAATTAGAAGTCCAGATCAACCAAGCGGTGGTTAAAAAATACCAACCTTCTATTTTTACTAAGGCAACCTCTTCTAAAAGTTCAAAAAAATAATAACTTCTATAAAAAGACTGCATTGCTGAATGCAGTCCTTTTTGTTTCATAGGAAACAAAAACTTTCCACTCAGCGTTTTACTTTTTATAAACAGAAGTAATTTTTATGATTTTAGTTGTATTTTGTCGACCATAATGGTATGATTAAAAATATGTGAATTGTATAGTTTTTCAAATATTTTGTAAACTGTTTAGAAGGGCGATTGCTCTAAAGATACCAAGGAGGACTTTAGGAATGAAAAAATTAGGGATATATCGTTTGCCGCTTTGCATCGCATTGGTAATAGGGGTTCTATTATTTTCCCCGCTTCAAGATAAAACTGCCCATGCGGAAACTATACCGCCTACACATATCGTACAAAATATTGAACCTACAGAATCTGATACAGAATCCTCATCTGAGCCAGAAGACGTGAATTCTAAACCGGAAGAAGAGCCAAAACCAGATCTTACTCCCTCGGAGCCGGAAAGTAGCATACCAAATCATACCGACACTACGAGCAAATCAACAAATAATACAAATGACCATTATACGGCAAACAGCCAAAGCAGCAGCACGAGTCAACCTAAGGAAACTACTAGCAACACCTCGAACTCCTACAGTTCTTCCAAATCTACCTCTTCACGGAACACCTCTTCTCTTCTTCCCGGAGGAAAAGAAATTGATACCAACGAATTATCTGCTGATGATTGGAAAATTGTTCTCGATACCACTCAAACGGATGGAGTCGATACCTTTGATTTTATCAAAAATGCTGATGAAAACAGTACATCAAACAA
>CAKSKO010000195.1 GCA_934465125.1 uncultured Eubacteriales bacterium | reverse complement strand
GGCAACAACCTGTTCCTCATTTCCCGTTCCGGCAGCCTTCCGAATAAAACAACTTTTTCTCGGAAAAAGAGTCTGAATTACGGCATTGCCGTCGTCTTCCGGCCACTGTGCAATCACATAATCGCCCACTGTGGGGTAGTCGGAAACCGTTACCGCTTCATATCTGTATTTACCGGATACGGACGCCAACTTCACATCCGTTCCGCTGCTAATTTTGTAAATGCCTTTTTTCTGAGAGATAACTCTCGCACGCAACTCGTTCATTTCTGCCTCTCCTTTTCCTGTGTTATCTTTCTATTCCGGAAACAGGACACAAACGCTCAATCTGCCTTTGCGGTATTCTGCTATGATGCTGCCGTCCATCTTTTCCGTCAGTAGCTTTACAACGGACAGTCCGAAACCCTTTCCACCTCTTGCAGTGTTCACCGTGAAAAAGCGGTCAAACAGATGCGCGGTTTGCACTGAATCCAATTCTTTCGTACTGTTTTCAAACATTACTGTGCCATCAATTAATAATTTAACTGTTAAATCGCCGTCGGAATACTTTGCCGCGTTGCTGAGAATGTTATCAAAGATTCGACGGAGTGCAGTTCTATCCAGCGTTCGCATAATCGGCTGCTCCGGCATTTCAATATTGGGTACAATACCGTGACCGGATAGCGCACCGTAAAATCCGACGAGGCTTTGTTCCAAAATATCGTTCAAACAAACCGGTTCTGTACGGAGTGTCTTTACTGTCCCAGCGATCACGGAATACCGAAACAGTTCCTCGATAAGCTCTCGCATAGCATCGGTGCGCTCCCGGATCACGGGAAGATAGCGCTCTGACTTTTCAGACTGCGGTTCATGCTCCAATAAATCGAGATACCTGCAGATCGCAGTCAGCGGCGTGCAAAGATCATGGGAAATATTTGTAACGGCGTTCTTTAATTCCATATCACCGTGTTGCAGCTTTAGGTGCTCTTTACTGAGTGCCTGAAACTGATCGTTTATTTGCACAGCGAGAGCACACGGTCTTGTCACCGGAGGAGATGGAGATAAGCGCGGTGATCCCATGCTCGCGGTTGAGCTTTAAAACCAGCTCACGCATTTCGATAATGCCCTGCGGGTCAATACCGTTAACCGGCTCATCTAGAACCAAAAAGTCCGGATTTCCCGAAAGGGCTATGGCAATACCAAGTCGCTGGCGCATGCCGAGCGAAAAGTTCTTTGCTTTCTTTTTGCCGGTATCTTCGAGACTGACGAGACGCAGGAGTTCATCTATTCCGTCAGCGGATTGATTTCAATCGGACTTGCATTTGTCACGAAAATCATGGCGTCATACGCCTTCTGCGGTGTACATAGGACACGGTAGCTTCTGGGAACAAAATTCATAAGGATACTGTACGATTCTCCCAAAGAGCCCATCCAAATGTTGTTTGATACCTGTTCAGAGAGCAGGGAGCTCTCCAGTATTTTGGAGAAGTCCAGAAAACTTACATCAAAGCCGCATTTTTTTGAAGCCTTGGCAAGCGGGTCATAAGAGTAGAAGGTATGGGTAATTCGTTTTCCCGTATATGGTTTAGGAAGGTTACAGGTAGATTGATAGAAGTCCGTTCCGATAGCGAAATAGCTGTCTCCCAATTCTTCAGCAAGCAAGCTTCCGAGTACCGGCGCACCTGCGTTTTGGCACTGCATCACATGATTGTTGTGACCGGAAATGAAAATCCGATTATTTCCAATTGCCTGCTCCTGATGTAATATCCATAGTGCATTTCCTGCCATCATCCGGTCACGCTGCATATTCAGTTCGCCCGAATCATTCATATTTTTGCCAAGCTCAATATTTTGGAGTAACAGCTCTGCAAAATGAACGGCTTGTGCATTGTCCGAGGGCAGCTCATCTTTAATCTTGCAGATAACCTCTGCGCGCTGCTCGGAGCTGTATGTATCTGCGTAGGCGTTCTTTTCGTTATCCCAAATTTTTTCAAGCTCTTCGGTTTTTATATCCGTTTTCTGCAACGCTTCAAGTAGATAGCGGTAACTGTATGCGTACTGTTCCATATCAAACCCATAGAATCTAAGATCTTCTCCTTGTGTGACGGATGCATTGTAGCTACGCATCCATTCAATCAGGTTTTCCATTTCATCAGTGCAGTAGATGGCAAATCCGATTGCAGAAACAGCCTCCGCAGCAGTACTATCGTTGCCATGAATATAGCGATTGACCGCTTCACAGCCGCCGAAGTCACCCTCCAGAGCAAAGGCACGCACACCGTATTGCTCTACTAAAACTTGAAACACATCAAGGCGCAGCTGCTGAAACTCCTTGTTTCCATGGGTCGCTTCACCCAACGCAACGATTTGCGTCTCATTGGGCACGGTAAGCTCAGAAACGGAAACTGCATATTTTGAAAACTCTTCGGTATCTGCACACTCTCCGGTTCCGAATCCTCCAAAATGCGAATAAATGCCCGCTCCGCCTATAATTGTGATTGTAATTACTGCGATAATGCTCAGCACAACAATCAAATCCGTGTGTCTTTTTCGTTTTTGCATAGTATTCATCTGCCTTCCCAGATAGTTTTGTCCACCAAAATATAGCTACAGTATTGTTCTGCTCCAATAACTGTATAACAAGCCTGCACAAACTCTACTCCGATTTCTTAAAAGTGTTGTTTGAGCCAGAAACTTTGCTCCGATAGGTTGGTTTTAATATAACCCAACTTGATCCGCTTATATCCTTTAGTTTTTAATGATTCGAATACTTTTTCAACAATCAAAATGCCGATACCGTTTCCTTGCTATTTCTTTGTTACCATGAAAAGCTCCATGAAAGCGGTTTTGTCATCCGGATACTTATCAATCAGACCCATAACTGCAATAAGAGAATGCTCCAGAAAAAAGTCGACTTCTATTCCTTTTGTTGGGGGCAAAGAGAGCATATATTCTTTTACCGTTTCGTGGCTTTGGAGACAGCGTTTGAAATATTCGGGGTTTCCCAGATACAATTTCGAAATGTCTGGGACGTCTGCCTCTGTGAGCTTTCTTGTTATATATTTCTGAGTAGTTTTCGGGTCAATGACAGCCTGTTTCATACGATATCTCCCAAGGCGCTGAGCAAGCATCCTTTGCTTTCGTAGTAGGCAATCATTTCATTGATCTTCCTTTGATCATAGCTTGTAATAC
>CAKSKO010000194.1 GCA_934465125.1 uncultured Eubacteriales bacterium | reverse complement strand
GCATAGCGTCCTGTTTCAGAAAGGCTCTTCATATATGCTCTGACTCTGTTGTTGTTTTGACCTGTTAGATGATACAATAAGCGTTCTAGATTACTTGAAATTAAGATATCCATCGATGGAGAAATCGTTAAATGGAATTCTCTGTTTCTATCGTAGACGCCTGTTTTTAGAAAATCAGTCAATACATGATTGGAATTGGAAGCACAAATCAGTTTTTTAACAGGTAATCCCATTTCTTTCGCATAATAAGCAGCCAAAATATTTCCAAAATTTCCAGTTGGAACAACAATATTAATCTTTTCACCTTCGTAATCGATTTCCCCTGAGTTCATTAAATCGCAATATGAGGAAAAGTAGTAAACAATCTGCGGAAGTAACCTTCCCCAGTTGATCGAGTTTGCGCTCGAGAAAATCATATCGTGTTCCTTTAGCTTCTGATTCAGCTGAGGATCGGTAAATATTTTCTTGACTCCTGTTTGTGCGTCATCAAAGTTCCCAGATACCGCGCAAATCTCTACATTTTCGCCCTCTTGTGTTTCCATCTGAAGTTTCTGCATCGGGCTAACACCGTTTTCCGGATAAAACACTATCATTTTTGTTCCGTCTACATCTTTAAAGCCCTCAAGGGCTGCTTTGCCTGTATCTCCAGAGGTTGCAACTAGAATAACAGCCTCTTTCGATGAGCACTGCTTTTTCATTGATTTTGTTAAAAGCTGCGGCAAAAGCTGCAATGCCATATCCTTAAACGCAGAGGTTGGTCCGTGCCAAAGTTCCAAAAAATACATGTTTTTTGATCCGTTTTGTTCCAATGATAATGGCGCCGGATTGCTCCCTCCAAATTTATCCGGAGCATATGCCGCTGACAGACACTCTTCAATTTCCTCTTTTGTAAAATCTGGCAAAAAATCAGATAAAATCCTTTCTGCTCTACCGATATAATCAAGATTCTTCATCTGACACAACTCTTCATAGGAATACTTGGGCAGATAATCCGGAACAAACAACCCACCATCTTCTGCAATCCCCTTACAAATCGCTTCCGATGCAGAAACAAAACCTGTGTTGCTCCTCGTACTCTTATATTTCATGGCTCTCCCTCTTTCTATCGTTAACATCCTATTTTTTTTATTACTATCATTTAATTTCTCATGAAAAATTGATACGCATTGTTAAAGAAAATATCTTCTACGAGCTGCTCCTTATAATTCTTCTTCAGAAAATACTCATATAAAGATTCCATTGATTCAATTCCGGTAATACCCTTTGGCATATCAGTTCCATCAAAGTCACTGCCGATGCAAACAGTTTTCTCTCCTCCTAATGAGAGAAAGTAATCGACATGCTTTAAAATATCAGAGAAACCAGCCTCATCATAAATATTTAAAAAATGCTTACAAAAATTGATTCCGACAATTCCTCCTGTCGACTGAATAATTCCAAACTGTTCGTCCGTCAAATTTCTTTTTTGCTTGCAGATCCGTCTTGAGTTAGAATGCGTTGCAATAATTGGTTTATTTGTATATTCCGCTACATCATAGAACAGTCGGTCACTCGCATGGGAAACATCAATGATCATTCCAAGCTCATTCATCTTTTCTACAACCTGTTGCCCAAACCGTGTAAGGCCCTTTGCATGAATGACTTCTGCCCCATCGCCGATTTCATTCGTTCCATTCCAGGTCAACGTAATAATCTTTACACCAAACTGATACATTTCTAAAAGTTCTTCAATTCTTCCTCCCAGAGCCGCGCCGCCTTCTAGCGTTAGAATCGCTGCACATTTCCCGGATTCAACTGTCTTGATGAGTTCTTCCTTCGTTTTACATTGGCTCATAAATTGTTCATATAAGGAAATCTGTTTTTCTAATTTGCCAGCTGCCTCTCTAAACAAGGATATAGCTTCTTCTCCTCGCAGCTCATCCGGAATCCAAATAGCAAAACACTGCACCCAAGAAGTATATTTTTTTCCTCTTTCAATCGAAATATGAAATTGGTTTTTATAAAGATTCTGGTTTTCTTTTAAACTTCTATAAAGCGTATCACAATGTAAATCAAAAAATTGCATATTCTCCCTCCTGATAAAAAGCATTTTCAATATGATTTAACTTTTCAACTTCAGAAGTATTTTGATTTGTCGCAATTTCGATTACATCAAATCGCGGCTGTAAAGAAATGCGATTTTGCGTCAAATATTCCGCAGCAATTTTTATCAGTCTTTCCCGTTTTTTCAGGTTGACCGCTTCAGCAGGGCTCAACACAGCTCCCGATGAACGTGTTTTTACCTCAATAAATACAATGTATTGATCTTTGCGCGCAATTATGTCTATCTCCCCAAACTGGTTACGATAATTAACAAAATCGATCCGGTAGTTACACTCTGATAAAAATTTGGCTGCAAACTTTTCTCCAAGACGTCCTGTTTCCTGCGTACTCATCAATGTGCTGCTCCAACGATCTTCTTTAAAAAGCTTCTGCGGTGAATTGGCAAAATACCATATTTTAAGATCGCTTCCCGATGCAGTACTGTAGGATATCCTTTATGTTTTTCGAACCCATATTCTGGATACTTTTCGCTTAATTTTACCATTACACGATCACGGCTCACCTTTGCTAAAATCGATGCAGCCGCGATTGAAATCGAAAGCGCATCCCCTTTTACAATCGCCTTGGAAACCATCGGCAACTGCGGCAGCCTATTTCCATCAACAAGAACCATATCCGGTCTCAAGGAAAGTCCTTGTACCGCACGCTTCATTGCAAGAAACGTTGCATTTGAGATATTTATTTGATCAATTTCTTTTTCATCTGCTGAGGCAACCGAATAAGCAGCAGCTTTCTCTACAATCTGACCAAATAACAATTCACGTTTTTTTTCACTTAATTTTTTTGAATCATTGATTCCCTGAAGCTCTACCTGCTCTGGTAAAATCACTGCAGCCGCAAATACGGGTCCAGCAAGTGGTCCTCTTCCCGCTTCATCTACACCGCAAACCAGTTCAAAACCTGCATTTCTGGCTTCCTTTTCATAGTAAAACCAATCCATTATCACAATACCCTCTCCAGTGTTACCTTTCCCAATTTGCCACCTCTAAACTCATCAAGAACCATAACTGACGCACGCTCAAGATCAACTTTTCCACCTGAAACCAGCATTCCTCTTTTCCTTCCGATTAG
>CAKSKO010000193.1 GCA_934465125.1 uncultured Eubacteriales bacterium | reverse complement strand
TGTCTTCAACAGTTAGTGTAGCACCGGATCGGTCTGGAGTTCTGCCTAATAAATAATCACAGGAAACATCATAATAATCAGCGGTTCTGACAACAAAATCAAGCCCGCATTCACGAATTCCTTTTTCATAGTGGGAAAGCAGTGCCTGCGAGATTCCGAGGTCAGAAGCTGCTTTTTTTTGACTAAGTCCGCGTTCCTTTCGCAGCAAGGTAATGATTCTAGGAAAGTCTTTGTTCATGCAATACCCTCCGATAAGCGAGATGAAATAAACGACTTGTAAAGTATATAATATTTTAAACATATTGTAAAGATGACAAACGTCGACAAATTTACGATATTAGGGGAGAAGAATTATGAAATCTTACCAAATTCATTTTATACGACATGGAATAACAGCAGCCAATGAAAACGGACAGTATATTGGATCAACCGACCTATCTCTTTCTGAAAGAGGAAAAAATGAGTTAAGTAAACTTTCAAAAAAATATAAATATCCCGGAGCAGGGCTGTTTTATACGAGTCCGCTCAAACGATGTGTAGAGACATTTCGTATCTTGTATCCAGAGGTGGAACCAGTGGTGCTCGAGGGATTTTCTGAGTGTGATTTTGGTTTTTGGGAGGGAAAAACAGCAGAAGATCTTGAAAACGATACAGAATTTCAGAACTGGTTAGCAGATGCAAACCACTATGCCCCTCCCGGAGGAGAAAGCGGTAGACAGTTTACATACCGGGTTTGCTCTGCATTTGAAACATTGGTTCAGAATATGATGAAAAAGGGGATCACAAGTGCAGTAATCGTTACGCATGGGGATGTTATCACTACGCTATTGTCCACATATGGAATTCCCAAAGCACATCCTTTTGACTGGATGACAGAGCATGGATGCGGGTATTCGTTGCGAATTATCCCGAATCTCTGGATGCGGGATATGGTAGCCGAGGTTTATGCAAAAGTGCCGTTGGATTTTGAAAAAGAGGAGACAGACGAATACCGATATCTGATCGATATGGTAAGAGAAGCGGCTGATCGAGCGTATGGCAACAGTGGCGTCGATGCGAAAGAGTAGACAAATTTTATAGTATAATATATGTCAGATATGGAGGAGAGGAGTTTTTTCATTGAAATCGTATCAAGTTGTTTTATTAAAAGGAGATGGCATTGGTCCGGAGATTGTAGAGGAAGCGATTAAGGTTTTAAATAAAACAGCAAAGAAATATGGTTTTGCTGTAAACTATGAAGAAGCTGATTTAGGTGGCGTTGCAATTGACCGTACAGGCATCCCGTTGCCCGCAGAAACAGTAGAAAAGTGTAAAAATGCAGATGCAGTGTTGTTAGGGGCGGTTGGAGGAGCAAAATGGGAGACGCTTCCGAGGGAATTGCGCCCGGAGGCAGGTCTTCTGGGAATTCGGAGAGAATTAGGGCTATTTGCTAACTTACGCCCTGCGGTTATTTTTGAGCCGTTAAGGCAGGCGTCGCCGCTGAAAGAAGAAATTATTGGGCAAGCGCTTGATATTATGGTTGTCAGAGAATTAACAGGCGGAATTTATTTTGGAAAACACGGTCGCATCAAATCAGGTGGGATTCTTTCTGCGTATGATACAGAGGAATACAGTGTGCAGGAGATTGAGCGGATTGCAAAAGTAGCGTTTTCTTTGGCGATGAAACGTTCCAAACGGCTCGTAAGCGTTGATAAAGCAAATGTGTTGGAGTCTTCAAGACTTTGGAGAGAGACAGTAATCAAGGTATCAAAGCAATTTCCAGAGATAGAATTGACACACATGTATGTCGATAATTGTGCGATGCAACTAGTCCGCAACCCGAGGCAATTTGATGTGATTGTAACGTCGAATATCTTTGGTGATATCTTGTCGGATGAGGCATCGATAATCAGTGGATCAATCGGAATGCTGGCATCTGCGAGTTTGGGAAGTTCAAAGAAGGGACTTTATGAACCGATCCACGGTTCTGCTCCGGATATCGCATTAAAAGGGATTGCGAACCCACTAGCGACGATTTTATCTGTTTCTATGATGTTGCGCTATTCTCTTGATCAGATGGCGGCGGCGGATGACATTGAACATGCTGTCAATGAAGTGTTAAAGATTGCGAGGACCAAAGATATTATGACAGAAGGGATGAAGGAAGTATCCTGTAGTGAAATGGGAGATCTTGTCTGTAACCATCTTTAGATTGTTGCCTTGCTGGCAATTGGATATATTGAAATGTTAATAGAAACTGTTTTTGTGAGTGAGGGGAATTGTTTATAAAGTTTGGATTTAATTGAAGTTGTCTGATCTGATCCCGTATTTCTATAGAAAGATCGGAGGCGCACTCATGAAGCGATATATGAGACGATGGACAGTCGATCAAAATACGAGGTTTCTTGTGTTTGATGAGATTGGTGCGGTAAAATACTGTGTGACAGGGGAACATACTACGCTTGGATCGAATCTTTTCATTTGTGATGTAGAAAACCAACAAAGGGCAGAAATCAGGCAGAAGGATTTTTTATTTTTTCATTGTGACGCGATTTATACGGAACAAGAGAGAGTAAAATTGTTGAGCAATTTTGAATCAAAAGTTTTTCAGTGCTTTTTATTAGGAATTGATTGGAAAGTGTCAGGAGAACCTTTCTTAGGAAATTTTTCGTTGCTTACTAGAAAAGAGAGAACTGTGATGACACAACAGGTTGAATGGAAATTTTTTCAAGAAACATATAAAATTGAAATTTTATGTAAAGAAATGGAGATGCTTTGTTTATCGATTGCTGCCTGTATGAATTGTATTTTACCGCAGGATAAAAGGCGAATGCTCGTAGCAGATTAGTTGAATGAAAAGAGATTTATACTCAGAAAAATTTGCAAAACTGATAAATTATGCTATAATTAATAAATATGCAAATTTTATAGAAGAGGGAACTAAATGGATCAGAGAAACAATCTAAGGAATATCGCGATTATTGCGCATGTTGATCACGGGAAAACGACGCTTGTGGATCAGCTTTTAAAACAAAGTGGAGTGTTTCGCAGCAACGAAACCGTTCAGGAAAGGGTTATGGATTCGAATGATCTGGAACGCGAACGAGGCATCACGATTTTGTCGAAAAACACCGCGGTGATGTACCAAGATACAAAGATCAATATTGTAGATACCCCGGGTCATGCCGACTTTGGGGGCGAAGTG
>CAKSKO010000192.1 GCA_934465125.1 uncultured Eubacteriales bacterium | reverse complement strand
AAATGGAATAAAAAATTCGTTGCAACAAGATGGGGCTTTTGTTCCTCTACCATCAATTGAAAGTTTGGTATTAGATGGTGATGAAGTTATGGATTCTAAAGCTGCTAAGGCATTTGAAACTATGAGAGAAAATGGAAAAGCATTTAGAGAAAAACTCTTTCAGGTTGCAATGAATACTCGTACAAAAATAGCGTCTAAAGATTGAAAATTAGTCCGTGGATTGCACTATGTGCTCTGCCAAAAACAGCCGTCCGAAAGGGCGGTTTTTTTTGCATTAAATATAAATCTAATGATTCTCATAAACATTTTGCTTAATCTTACTAACCACTTCTCCTTGCTGTTTTGAATCAGATTGTACTGGCTGCGATGACACTGTTGGTATATCTGTTTCTTTACCAGCATCTATATGCTCTTTAAGTTTGTTTAATGCTTGCCGCACGTCATCTCGTACAAATTCAAAACGTACAGGATATACAGTACTTGCTGCTTTAATCTTCGAATCATATTCCATCTTTCGAGCGCAATCCAAACCAACATCTCTTGCATCATTATCATTCAATATTTCATATTTCACTATACCACGAGCGGCCATGGCCTTCAAATATCTAAGAGATGTCTCTTCTCTCATTTCCGCATACCAATTACCACCTTTTTCGCGAACACATCGCATCAATTCCGCAAATAATTTCTTAGAAGACGCATTCTTATCTAAACGATATTCTTCTAAAACGGCAGTATCAGATATATAATATTCATTATCACCTCTTTGCTCATATAAACAGTAACCAACAACACCTTTTTCTCTATCTTCAATCACAAAACCTGCCATATTATCCGGCGCTTGGAGTTGCTTATCACCATCAGGAAATACTGTTTCAGAAACTCTGTCCATTGCTTCCATATCCAAAAAGCAAACATCGCGGATATAACGCTGGCTTTCTTGTGTTTTATCTAAAGGCTTGGCATTTGGATTCTCTGCTAATAAAACTTGTGAGTGCGCATCGGAATAACCATTACCATATAATTTAGGCAACGGTATGGCTTCTGTCGCTTCATATTTCGATATATCTGCATCTTGATAACCTAAACCGATAGTTACTTTATGACAATTTTCATCTTTAGTCAGATATTCACCCACTTGCTCATAAATCTTATTGATTTCTGGACGGCTCATAAGTTCTCCTAAAGCTTCAATATTATCAAAACAAACATCTCTATATTTACCTTCGGTATTTTCCCATGTCCACGAACCCGCAATAATTTTACCTTCTCTGTCTTCAATTACAAACAATTGCGAAAACGGCTCCTTAACCGTTGAAACAGCACAATCGTGTCCTACGCCACCGTAATGTTGGCAACAATTGGTATAATCTCCAAAGAAAATTGTTCGCGGATCATCTCGCTGCAAAAATCTACCTGTATATTTACCTTCTTTAAATAGCTTTTTACTATTAAACGGCTCTGGCACTTTAAGACCTGCTAAATAGATATCTTCACAATTATGATATTCTTCTTCTGGTGTACCATGTTTTGCTGCCTCTATTGCAAATAACTCATTACGCTGATCTTCATATTGTACACTCATGCATATAGAAAGAACATCATTATATTTTAACTTCGCGATTTCAGTATTGCAGTTTTGATTATGTAATTTATTTTCCAGAGCTTTCCAATTTTTTGCAATAATACTAAGTTCATTTAAAGGACGATGTACCATCTTATGCTCTGAATTTTGGTAGATGATATTCTTTTGAATAAATTGCGCAAAACGTTCATTTGCTTCTTTATTCATTGGCTCTGGCAGCCAATATACAGCATCATGGATAGAAAGTGCATTATCACGATTTTTTTTATTGTAATTTTGAATTGTTTTAATATAGGCTGGAAAGTAATCCTTAAAAATTACCGCACTCTTAAAACTTGCCGGAAGCAGCCAATCGTAATTATTGCCAATATAAGATGCTATACTCTTCGGCGCATTTGGTTTACGAAAAGCCTCAGCCTCTTCTTTTGAAAAATTATAGTCTTGTTGTGCCGATGTAGATACCAAAACATTCATAACACGTTGCTGAGCTCTAAAAATCATTGAATCTGCCAATGTTTTTTTATCAAAATGCTCTAACGCATACTCAAACTCCTCCTTGTTGGCAAAACGTCCTTTACGCGCCACAGTGGGACAATATTGTACTATATCACCTATATTTTCATCAGTTCTATAACTTTCCAAAAGAGATTCAAATCGATAATCTTCACTAAGGAAACCTTGATTTTCTAGTGCATTATATAGTAATCGTTTACGATTGCCTTTGCCTATAAAATTTGACAGTTGTTTTAGTGCCTCATTACGGTCCATTTTGAAATATCGAGAAAGAGTCGCATAAAAATCAGCCTGCAGCTCTTTATTTGATGCCCAATCTGCAGTTTCCAATTTTTTTTCTTTACTTAATTTATCAAAAACCGCGCCGGCAACAATACGACCAGATAAACTATATCGTCCAACTTTCTTCGCCAATCTAAGCGGCATTTGGGAACACACTTTCCACGCACGGCATGCATCAAAAAGAGATTGTTCGCTCGGTTGTCTTTTAGATGCTAAATATAAACGCCTTTCGTCTGCAGCATCAATCAAAATTGGATACATCCAAGAAGCTTTTTCAGAAAGGTTAAATTTCTGAACAACTCTTGCGATTCTTCCAATAGAATAATCGTTATATGAGGAATGGTATTTAGAAGGACGTTTGTTAAGTTGCCAATATAAATTAACAACACGTCTGGCTTGAGTGTATGTTGTTATACCAGAATAATACATTTCACTCAAAAAAGGAGCATTTGTGTAATAACTGTTATAGCGCACTGCTGCGAGTATTTTTCGTTTAGCAATAGCTTGAATAACCGCTCTTTGAATAGGACTGATTGTTTTTTCTTTATCCTCAAACACAGCTTTTGCTTGTTCAATTTTTTCTTCTGATAAAGAGCCATAGCCTTCATCATGATTTTGTAATGGTTTATCTGAAACATAGGCATCTTTGTTATTTATCATTTTTTGCCACAGTTGTTCGCATTTTTCCTTATATACAGGCAAAATATGGGTATCAAAATAAATTCTATATTCACTTCCGCTTAGGGTAGTATTACGTTGTTCACTTTCACATTGGATAAGAAGTTTATCGCACAAATAATCATACAC
>CAKSKO010000191.1 GCA_934465125.1 uncultured Eubacteriales bacterium | reverse complement strand
GTACCACGGAGTCATTTACAGTGAGCGGTTTGGAAATGCTGCCTATATTGTGAAGGCGCGCACCCACCTGATGCGAGATTTTGGAGTTCAGGCGAGCCCAAACAATGCATTTTTGCTCAATTTAGGGTTGGAGACATTATTTTTGAGAATGCAACGTCATTGCGAAAATGCATTAAAAGTGGCGCAGTATCTAAATCAAAGCGATAAAATTTTATCTGTACGCTATCCAGGGTTAAAAGGGGACCTATATTACGATTTAGCTAAGAAATACATGCCGAATGGAACAAGCGGGGTTATTGCATTCCGCGTTAAGGGCGGACGCGATGCAGCGGCAAAGCTGATGGATAAGACGAAACTTACGTCAAGAGTGATCCATGTTGCGGATGTTCGCACTTGTATCCTTCATCCCGCGAGCACAACGCATCGCCAGATGACAGATGAGCAATTAAAAGAAGCTGGAATTGAACCGGATCTGATTCGTTTGTCTGTCGGAATTGAGTACATTGGCGATATCATCGAGGATCTTGAGCAGGCGCTCAGGCAACTATAAAGCAAATCAAAAACACCGGGCGATGGATTACCTCTTGCGAGAGAGCATCGTCCGGTGTTTTATTGTAAAATATAATTTAATGGAGTGTTAATGGTTGTCTGAAAGCCCGTATTTTTGTTTGATTCGGTCCAATTCAAAGAGGATGGAAGGTGAAAGCAGGAACAAAAAGATTGCGGTAGAAACAGCGTGAATAAGATCCATCGGTAGCGAGGCAGCATAGTAACTGAAAAACAGTTCAAGAGATGGATCGTTGTAATATAAAAGAAACGATGAGATATTGATTATTCCGCCATATATCAGGAAAACCGATAATGTTCCGTAGATAGATAGAGAGGTTCTTGAT
Organism: uncultured Eubacteriales bacterium; assembly: GCA_934465125.1. Lineage (GTDB taxonomy): Bacteria > Bacillota > Clostridia > Oscillospirales > Acutalibacteraceae > CAKSKO01. The sequence goes on along the minus strand of CAKSKO010000191.1, from coordinate 2,308 downwards.
GCTTTGAAATGACATTTTTTATAAAGAATTCCTGCGAGGAATCCGAGTATACCAAAACAGAACATCTGCACAGGTGTCCAAGGACCTTGTCCCACAAAAAAGTTTGAAACAAATGCAGAAGTTGCTCCTACCATAAACCCTGCTTCTGCACCCAAGGAAACGCCTGCGATAATTACAATGGCTGCCATTGGTTTAAATTGTGGAAAAAACAAAAAAGCAAGGCGTCCAATCACGGCAAGAGAGGAAAGTACGGCGATAAGCAATAGACTTTTTATTTTGCTTTCCTTTTTTTCGAATATAATGAAAAATGGAATCATCGCAAATAGCATGATGAGAAGACTGATCAGATAGAATCTTCGATCTCCAAAGATCGATATACCCAACCAAATTATGAGAGGAGTAACCACCAAACAAATTGCAAGAGAACAAATAAGCTTGTGCCATTTTTTTATAAATTGTAATAATTTCTGCATCAAAATACCACGTTCCTTTTTGAGTAAATAAGGACTTTAAAGTCAAAAATTAAGGGAATTCTTCTATTAGGATACCGCAAAAAAAGTGTTTGTCAAACAAAATTTGCAAATAAATCCGATTAATCAAGAAATATAAAACAAAATAAATCAATGGTTTGTTGAAATTTTTATTAGAAAATGTTAATATTAATTTATCAATAATAGATTTGTTTTTGTTCTACTTATCCCTTTTTGATTCTTTTATTGAAACAATGTCGAAAATGCTCGTTTATTTTCCGTTGTATTATCTTTTTTGCGATTTTATAATTTAATTAATCAGATTACAAAATTATAAAATAAAGGAGAAAATATAATGTCAGTTACAACAATTTATCTAAAAAGGTTTTCGAAGATTTTTAATGTGCAGGAAGAGGAGGAAGTGTACTACAGTTTGGCACAGTCTAACGAAGTGTCAGGTCCTGTTTATGGGATAGAAGTATCTTCAGTTTGTAATGGAAAGAGGGAGTGTGATAGAGTTGAATCGATTACAAGTGTTAAGGAAACCGTATTAGATATTATACAGTATTTGTACGAAAATTCAGTAAAACTGGAAGCATTTGAGGATGTTGTCAATGATTTTATCAATAAAAAGGTGAGATCTTTCTGAAGCTTTTAAAAGATAGTGGAGCAGAACATTTCAAGATGGAGGAGAGAAAAGTGCAAAACGATATGATAAGAGTTTTAATAGCTGATGATAGAAGTGAATCCTGTCATGCAACGCATAACTTTTTGAGAAATTCTCCAGATATTGAAGTGTGTGGATTAGCCGGTGATGGGGAAGATGCTCTGGAGAAAATTTATCTGCTAAAGCCGGATGTTGTTTTACTAGATGTAATGATGCCTAGACTAGACGGGATCAGTGTTTTAAGAAGACTGAAAAAGGATCCGCCGAAGAAAAAACCAAAGGTAATTATGTTAACCGGTGCGAATAAAGAACAGATAACCAGTGAGGCGTTTACTTTGGGCGCTAGTTATTATTTAATTAAACCCACCACGTTTGAAACATTATGTGATTCGATTAATATGGTATACTATATGGACGACGAAACGACCAAACTAGTTGACAAGGATCAAGCGGAGCATATCTTAAAGATTAGGGAGATGCTCTTAAAAATGCAAGTTCCCACACATTTATTAGGATATACCTACATAAAGCAAGCGCTCAAAATTATGATTGGCGAACCTTATTTAGGGAATTTATCAAAACAGGTTTATAGCCGGATTGCAATTGAGGATGATACAACAGTTGAGTGTGTAGAACGTACAATCCGGTGTGCGATTAAAGAGGCAGTAAAGCATGAGAGCGCAACTTTTCGCGAATTTTTCATGGATGAAAAGGATGGGGCAGTTAAAAGGCCCACAAATGCAAAATTTCTTACAAAATTAGCAGAAGAAATTCGGATAAGACTTCGATAAGCAATTGTGCTGTTTTGTAAGTGTTGCAATCATATGGTTATATGAACCGTCTGGAAAATGGATTTTATCTATTAAAAATAGCTTGAGATTCCTTTTAGGACCGTCTCAAGCTATTTTTATTACAGTTGTTTATAACTTAGTGTTGATTCTATAGTGCGGCAAATTTCTTTTTACCTTTTGTTTTCAGCAGGAAATAAAAAACATCCAGCAAGAGATTTATCATCAAAAGTGGATAGGAATAGAGGGAAGGAATCATCGAACTCAATCATAGATAATACAATGATACCAAAAATGTTTGCGCACATCGATATGAAAACAGCAGCGCTTTGCTTGCTTACAGTAACTTCTGTTATCCAGGTAAGGTTGGGGAAATACAGGTT
>CAKSKO010000190.1 GCA_934465125.1 uncultured Eubacteriales bacterium | reverse complement strand
ATTCTGAAAGCAGAGTGCATCTACCGGCATAAGACGAAAACACGCAAAAAAGTCGATGATCTAATTGATAGATATATTCGCTTCTATAACCACGAGCGCATCCAGACCAAAGTGGAGTGGCGCCGCTGACGCTGCGCCACTCCGCTTAAAACGAAATATTTCCTACACAGGTGCTTTTTTGTGTCGTCCGTATAAACTGGGGCAGCTCATGCGGCTTTTTATTAATTATCAATCAGTTTATATTATATGCTTGCGATGGAATTGTTTACGATTGTTTAATATTGAAAATAACACGAGCTTTCATATAACTCAAGTTAACATTTATTATGATGCAAATACTTCAATGGAAAACAAATATTGTTATCCCTTTTAAAATCCAAAAATCCTGGTAACGTTTGCTACAATAAAGCAGATCACGATTCCAGCAACTGTTGGCAACAAGAATGAAATAGCTGTCCATTTCAAACTTTTCGTTTCCTTTTTGATTGTAATACAAGTTGTTCCACATGGAAAATGCATTAAGGAGAATAGCATGGTACAGGTCGCAGTAACCCAAGTCCAACCATTATCTAGAAGAAGCGCCTGTAGTTGATCCAAGCTGGAAAGTTCCATGATGTTTCCAGTACACAGATAGCTCATGATAATAATTGGAAGGACAATTTCATTTGCCGGGAACCCTAAAATAAATGCCATCAAAATAACTCCGTCTAATCCGATTATTTTTGCAAAGGGATCCAAAAATCCGGAACAGTGGGCAAGAATACTCATATCTGCTATTGTAATATTAGACATAATCCAGATAATTAATCCAGCAGGAGCCGCAACCATAACCGCGCGCCCTAGAACAAATAGGGTACGGTCGAGAATAGAACGAATAATTATTTTTCCGATTTGCGGCCTTCGGTAGGGAGGAAGCTCCAAAGCAAAGGAAGAAGGCACTCCCTTTAAAATCGTTTTAGACAATAGTTTTGAAGTCAGCAGAGTCATAATCACACCGAGAACAATGATTCCAGTCAAGATCAAGGTGGAAAGAATTGACTGCATTGGACCTGTGATTGTTCCAACGAAAAACATGCTAATAATGGCGATCAAAGTTGGAAATCTTCCATTACACGGTACGAAGTTGTTTGTAATTGTGGCAATGAGTCGTTCTCTCGGAGAATCGATAATTCTGCAACCAATTACACCACATGCGTTGCATCCGAACCCCATGCACATGGTTAGCGCTTGTTTACCGTGAGCACATGCTTTTTTAAAAAATTTATCCATATTAAATGCAATCCTTGGCAAATACCCGGAATCTTCTAAGAGAGTAAACAATGGAAAAAAGATTGCCATTGGTGGAAGCATAACAGAAACTACCCATGCAACCGTTCTGTAAAGACCCAATACAAGAATATCATGAACCCAGATAGGTGCACCAATATATTGAAAAAATAAGCTTAGCTGATCCTGAACCCAAAACAGCCCAGTCGATAATAGCTCCGACGGATAATTGGCTCCTGTAATGGTAAGCCAAAAAATAAATCCCAACAGTAATATCATAATTGGGATTCCAGTAGTTTTAGAGGTTAGGATTTTATCAAGTTTTCTGTCTCTGCTATTGTAACACTCGTTTTCAATTGTTACACAGTGCTTATAGATTTCTTCGCTTCGTTCAACGATTTTTGAAACAACCCTATCTCGAATCGTTTCTATCTCTGTCCCATCTTCCAACAAACTTTCATGTACTTTTTTCAATGACTCCTGGATTCTATCATCATCCAGCAAATCAAGCTTTAAATACGCAGCCAGAGAAGAGCGGAGTGTTGGGTCAATATCCAGTAATTTTATGCTGACCCATCTTGCATCAATTTTCCCTTTTGTCAACTCACTTACCAATGGCTGTAGCTCTTCAATCGCCGATTCAATGGTATCATCATATTTAGTGCCAACAAAAAAAGTCTTTTTCATTCCAAAAGAAATTTGATGGATCTCTTCGACCAATTCATCTAACCCTTCTCCAGAGCGTGCGCTCGTTCCTACCACTGGTACTCCTAAATAAAGAGAAAGCTCGTCGAGATCAATATGTAGCTTTTTCTTCCTTGCTTCATCAATTAAATTAACACAAACAACAACATTCCTTGAAATTTCTAAGATCTGCAGGATAAGATTTAAATTACGTTCTAAGCATGTTGCGTCCGCTACAACTACGATTGTATCAGGATTCTCAAAACAAATGAAATCCCTAGCTACTTCTTCCTCGGCGGAATTGGCTAAGATAGAGTAAGTGCCAGGAATGTCGACAAGAATAAAGTTTTTCTCTTGATAAACATATTTTCCTTGTGCATTAGTGACTGTTTTTCCCGGCCAGTTTCCTGTGTGTTGATTCAAACCTGTTAATGCATTAAAAACGGTACTCTTCCCAACGTTGGGGTTGCCTGCTAGTGCAATCACTTTGTCATCCGATGTACTCTTTGTAATTTTTAATTTTGAACAATCTATATTTTTTCCTGTTGATTGATTGGTAAGACCCATTTGACTACCTCACTTTCTTAGTTGATACGAAAAAGCAGCGAATGGAGGTCTATAGCTGAAATTTCTAATGATAAAGCGTATGCATCGTCAATTTCGTGTATTCCAATACTATCGCGCCACTCGCTGCCTAACAATAAGAAAATTTACTGAAAATGCACCATGATTTTTTCTGCATCTTCATCACGAAGTGCAATAACTGCTCCGCGAATAAAGTAAGCAATCGGGTCACCAGAAGGACTTTTTTGAACCGCTTCCACCGTTGTTCCCTTTACTAAGCCGAGATCCAACATACGGCGTCTTTCGTTTCCTCTTGAAAGAAGCTCTGTTACAGTCCCTTTTTTCCCAATTGGTAAACTGTTAAGCGATGAAAATCTATTGTTCATATCTATAAATCCCCTATCAAATATATTGAACCAATCGAAGTTCGTACAAGTCTAAGAATGTTTCCCTGACCTAATATATGCTAAATATATTTTAAGTGTGTCGCATAAGAATCAATAAGGAATTTCGTCAGATGATTCTAAACAATAAAAAATAGCAGTCGCTCTTCTTTCTAAACAACTGTTGATAAATTGAATTTATAAGAAGAATAAGGAGGAATGATTTTGGAGGATAGAAAATTTTATACCGTTAGAGGGTATCAGCTTTTGGAGCAGAGTAAAAGTTTGTTGACCCCGTCTTTAGAAGATTATTTAGAAATGATTTATA
>CAKSKO010000189.1 GCA_934465125.1 uncultured Eubacteriales bacterium | reverse complement strand
CCGCTACTGTATTAGAAAACGCAATTAGCTTCCTCATGTATCCCCTGCCTTGGTACTCCGGAAGAGTCGCCGCGGCATACAAATAATATGCAGAAATTAGTTTTCCCTCCAGCAAAATACGTGTCTCCAATAGATAAAGCGCCGACACCACCTTATAATCCTTAATTAATACAACACAATTCTCTTTTTGAAAACGATGTTCAAAAAAACAACGGATCGCTTCTTCTGACTCTTGAAAGCAAACCCTAAAAAGTGTTTTCAAATCTTCGATATACTGACAGTTGTCTCCTAAAATTTGTAATTCCATCTTCACTCCTTCGACACAGCAGAGTACTTTTCGAGCAGAATCACCGGATGATAGGACATTTTCGCTTTTCTTAAACCTTCTATCCCCATATCTTCCTCACGATTTACATATTGGTAAGAAGATAAGCTCTCTTTTGCAAATTCTCGATTGACTATCGTATAGGCACCTGTATAAGAAAGCAACGCCTTTTCAAAATGTGTCAAAAACACCTGAGAATTGATCTCTTCTCCGATCGTCAGCGCTGCGATTTCACCTGAAACCTTTATCATACCACCCTTAAATCCCAGTTCATCGTAATTAGAAAAGGCCTTTTCAATCGCTGCTCGTTCCTTTTCAATTCCTTCTTCTTTTGCTTGCGAATTTTCATTAAACCAAACATTAATAAATTCTTTACAGGAAGCAATCGTTTCTTGTGAGATCTCTTCATATGCCCATTCATACAATCGGTCAAACTTTGAAATATGATTTCGTTTGGAATGATACTTTTTCCCACACAATTCCGATAAATCCGAAACATTATAAATATAATCTGCTATTTCCCTTACCGGATGATAAGAGAATTTGTCTGGCATAAACTCCTCTATCTTCTCCATCATTTTTTGGGTAAGTCCCGCAAACTGCAAGGGGATCCCTCGTTCGCTTGCGTCTTGCCCAATCAAAGTCAGGGCTGTCTTTAAATCTCCGTTTCCAACCGGAAAACTATAATATTTCTGATCTTTTCCATGTAATTTTATCAAGAAATTTTCATACCTGCAAATTTTCGTATCATATGCATCGCTCCAAATAAAAAGCGTTCCAAATGCACAATCTGCTCCAAAGCATCCGGAACTTTTTAAAATCGGCTCTGCCCAATCTTTATCTTCTATCGCTGGAACCTTAAAATCCAACATCTTAAAAAACCACCTTTTTTACTGCAGAAAGCACCTCTTTATGAATCGCAGCAATCTGCTTTACTTGTCCGTTTTCTGTGCAAGCAATCATTTTCCATCCCAATTTTTTCGCAGAATAAAATGCTGCTTCTCTACACCTTTTCAAAAATTGAATATTCGATTCATGCAGATCTTTTTTTGTTTCATCCCCATTATACCGGCTACTCATAAGCTTTTGGGAAACCTCGATTGGCATATCCAAAAAGGCCACCAAATCAGGAACTGGAAGCTGTAATTTCTCATATTCATAGCTCTGCATCCATTCTAAAAAGTCATCCCAGTCCTCTTTTGGGAGTTTGGACATTTGATAGATTGCATTAGAAGTCACATACCGGTCAGCAATAACACAGTCTCCATTGTTATAATCTTTCTCCCAAAATTTTTTATAACTTGCATATCGATCTACCGCATAAAACGATGAAGCGGCATAGGGGTTCACGTCCGAGGGCGCATCTCCAAACTCAGAATCAAGATACATTTTAACAAGCATCGATGAAGGCTGACTATAATCCGGAAAGCTGATCGGCAAAACTTTTATCTGCCCTCCTAGATCATCACAAAGAAGCTTTGTCTGCGTTGCTTTTCCACTACCGTCAAGCCCCTCTAATACAATTAGTTTCCCTCTCATGCTAGCTTCCCCTTTAATGCATCGAATAATTCACGTGTTTTCTGCATCTCACGGCAGGACATTTTGCCTTCCGGACAAGCACCCCTGACACACGATGGTCCTGCATTTTTAAATAAATGCGGCGCAACTTCTAAGACAAGTTTTAGCATCTTGGTTGCAACTTCTCTGATTTCCCATTGTGCTCGATTACAACAGCGGTGTGTAAAAAAATTCATTAGGCTTCTTGCGTTAAACGTGCAAATCATTTTTGTTTCACAAGCATTCGGCAAAACAAATCTTGCATCCTCCATCGCTTTTTTTTCTGCTAATCTATCAGCTTCTTTTTCATCTCTACCATTTTCTAAAAATGCTCCTTTATGGCGCTTTTTTAGCACCTCCACTAAACGATCATAATGTCTCTGATCCTCTTTCATCGCTCTGATGAATTCTTCCTTCGCTTCCGGACATCTTCCAATTTCTGGAGGGAGAACATAGGAAAACATCGATTCTTTGACATACCGCTGGCTTTGTACACTATAAGAAGCAAGGCGATGACGCGTAATCTGTGCTAGCAAAGCACGTGATACTCCTTCTATTCCAAATGTAAAGCTAGCATGCTCAATGGGACTTTCATGCCCGATTTCTGTTAGCATATCGACAAATCTTGCCGTTTTATCAGGCGTTAGTGACCCCTTAATTCCATCAATCGACGCACTTGAATAACAAAGCTTCGCCGCTGCGGCAACCGTTCTTTCCGGTTCCGGGGTGTACGAAATTAATGTTACTTTTGGCAAAATAAAAAACTCCTTTTGTTTTATTTGCAATGGTTTGACGCAACAAAGCGCCTTACGAAACCACAACAAAACACAGTTTAATCAAATAAACTACAAATTTTGTATGCTTCCTTTTTTAACATATTCTATTTTAGTATATCAGAATTTAAAAATCACTTCAATATACAACCAAAAATCAGAAGCTCATAAAACAAAAGCCGGAGGAATGGAACCGAACCAGTAAAAACGGACAATAGACAAAAAGCCCCCCTGATGTAGGATAATAGAACTACATCAGGGGGTGTTGTTATGTCAGGAAAAAAAAGAATGAAACAGTATCCGGCAAGCATAAAGGATGGAATCAGGAAGCAGCTGGTGGCGGGTAGGAGCCAAAGGGAAATCAGCCGAGAATACGGCATTAGCCAATACAGCATACAAAGCTGGTGTGGGCTTCGGCCAGAAACCAAGCTGCAGCAAATAGCGCCTCTGCCGAAAGGTCGGCCCAAAGCGGACAAGACAATAGACGACTATAAGAAGGAGAATGCCCGGCTGAAGATTGAGAATGAACTGCTGAGGGATTTTGTGCAGTCTGTGGAAAGGAAGTGAGGACAAAG
>CAKSKO010000188.1 GCA_934465125.1 uncultured Eubacteriales bacterium | reverse complement strand
GTGACATTCACCGAGGGCAGCTTGAGATTGTCCTTAGAAAAAAGCTTTTCTATGACTTTGCAAAACTCGGTAGATATGAGCTCTCAATTGGAGAATATTTATCGGAATATATTATTTCGCGTGCAGAGATCGAACAAATTATGCACAGCTTGATGCTTTTAGAGGCAGGACGTTCTAACGAGTACCTTTATGCTATGCCGGTTTTTTTTAATAAGCATACGCATATTAATCTCCCGGCTTTGGCAAAAATGAAGGATTACGATGATTTTCTGGGTGCTTTAAAGAATTCTTCTTATTATAAGCTGTTAGCGCCGTTTAAACCTAAGCCAGGTGAAAACATGGATTTGACATTGATCGAGACAACCCTTTATACGTATTTATACGATACTGTCTTAGGCGTCATCCGTAAATACACAAATAAAACAACGCAAGCAGAACTCAATGATATATTTTATTCTCACATTGATCTAACCAACTTTGTAAGACTCATGCGATTAAAAAAGTATTACCATGCAAATCCGAATGCAATTCGCTCTTCCCTGCTTCCATTCGGGGCACTGAAAAAAAAGCATATTGAAGCGATGATTGAAGCAAAGGATTCAGATGAAGTTTTAGCAATTATGAAAACAACTTGGCTGGGCAAAAAAATAGCGAATACTGAATACAGTTATATTGATAAAATTTTAGACAAGATAAAGTTTTTAAAATGCAAACACAATATTCGCTTTTCTGTGAATCCTCCAGTCGTAATGCTTTCTTATATTTTTCTTACAGAAATAGAGCTTTCTAATATAATTAATATTATTGAAGGTGTTCGCTACCAATTACCACCCAATGAAATTTTAAAAATGCTTGTTTTCCAGAAAAACGACATTTTGTGAGAGATAAAACAATTTGCATGATAGCTGCTTATTAAAAAAGAGTGGTTATCATGCAGTCGTTTTGTATTTAACCTTTTTGAAACAAATCTGTGTACCTAGAAAGGGGTGATGGTATTGTGGCCGTTTCAACAGTCAAAATAGCCAGCATCATTGGTGTGATGTCTGAACTTGACAAAGTGATTAAATTTTGCGGCGAATCACAAGTTTTCCATCCTGATGACGCACTCTCATTTTATGATAATACAGAGGATTTTACACCAGTATCTGAAAAAAATCCTTATACCTCTTTGTTGCAGACATTAAAGGAAAATGTTTTGGCAGCGGGAAAGCCATTAAAATTCGTTGATGTGAAAAAGTTTAATGTTAATCGTAAACAAATTGGTGATTACGTAACATATCTTTCTGAAAAACTAGGAATTCTTTTGCAAAAACAAAAAGAACGAAAACAAGCGATCGTAGAATATCAAAAAAGCATCGCAGAAATCAGTCATTTCCTAGGGCTTTCGTTTGATTTAAATGAAATTTTTTCATGTCAATATATCAAAGCACGCTTTGGAAGCCTTCCAAAAGATAGCTTTTTAAAGTTGACGTCATACAGCGATAATCCGTACGTTCTGTTTTTCCCTTGTACGAGTGATGATCTTTACTACTGGGGAGTATATTTTGCACCAGTTGAAGAAGCTATAGAAATTGACCATATTTTCTCTGGGCTTTACTTTAAAGGATTGGATCTTTGCGTTCAAAACGGTACACCAGAAGAACATATCGTTGAATTGAACAAAAAAATAAAAGAAGAAGAAAAGCAGCTAGATTCTATTGAGCGTAAAATTGAGGCCTTTTGGAAAGTACAATATGAGCAATGCATGAGATTTTATTCCAAGCTGGAGGAGTTAAATACTTATTTTGGAATTAAGCAATATGTTGCTAAGTATCATAGGAGTTTCATTCTCGTAGGGTGGATTCCTGCCGAAAATGAAGCGGAATTTACAAAAAAGCTTGACCAAATGTATGGCGTTGAATACTCTATTGAAACTGCTGAAGAGGGACTAAAGTTCTCTCCACCAGTTAAGTTGAAAAATAAAAAGTTATTCCGTCCGTTTGAATTTTTCGTCGATATGTATGGTCTCCCCAACTATGATGAAATCGATCCAACTATATTTGTAGCTGCAACTTATACGATTCTGTTCGGAATTATGTTTGCAGATTTAGGGCAAGGGCTTGTTCTTTCTATTGTTGGATATCTGATGTGGCGGATGAAAAAGATGCAGCTTGGAAAGATTCTGATCCGATGCGGTATTTCTTCTGCATTATTTGGCATCGTATTTGGTTCTTGCTTTGGATTTGAGCACGCGCTGGATCCTTTCTATCAACGAGTGTTCGGTTTATCCGATAAACCGATTGAAGTGATGGAACCTGCAATGACCAACGACATTATTTATACAGCGATTGGAATTGGTATTGTGTTGGTGCTGATCGCTATGTCAATCAATATTTATTCTTCCTTTAAACGGCGGCGGCTGGAAAATGCCATTTTTGGTCCAAACGGTATTGCAGGACTTTTATTATATGGTTCCGCTGTTGTAGGCCTTGTTTGCGAGTTATTTTTAAATATTCATATCATGAATCTATTTTATATCATTTTCTTAATTGTGATTCCCCTGATTTGCATTTTATTTCGAGAGGTACTAGGAAAGCTCGTAGAACGGGATCCTGATTGGAAACCGGAACGCTTTGGTGATTACGTCACCGAAAATGCATTTGAATTATTTGAAATTATTTTAAGCTATGTCACCAATACAATGTCCTTCCTACGCGTTGGTGCGTTCGTTTTGGTGCACGCCGGTATGATGCTCGTCGTATTTACTTTAGCAGATATGGCAGGTGCGATTGGTTATCCCATTGTGGTTGTGATTGGAAATGCTTTTGTTATGGCACTAGAAGCGCTCTTAGTTGGAATTCAGGTGCTCAGATTGGATTTTTATGAAATGTTTAGCCGATTTTTTGACGGGCAAGGACGTCCATTTGAACCGGTCAGAGCAAAAAAGGTCACCGAATGACCGCACTGCGGTTTAAAATAAACTAAAATATTTTTTGGAGGTAATTTTTCATGGAATATGTGTTAATGTTAATCCCGGTTGTTTTCTTAATTGTATCTGTATTGGTTGCGATCAGAGCTGTTAAAAGAGGAGCGAAAACTCAGAAAGCTGTTATGTTGCAAATGATCTCCTTCTTCTGCGTTTGCATTATCTGCTTTGCTGTTCCTGTTGTTGCATCTGCTGCATCACCAGTCGATACTGATGCTCAGCCAGTTGCGACAACAAGCGAAACTGCTCTTGCTAGCAATAACGATTTAGGG
>CAKSKO010000187.1 GCA_934465125.1 uncultured Eubacteriales bacterium | reverse complement strand
ATCCTCTCCTTTATAGCTAAATTAGGAATATTATGGGTGCTATGTGTACTTACGTCTTTTATATCCATCTGTTTTCAAAAATTGGTGCTTGTGTATATTCTATCCGGTTTTTCTTCAATTGCCGCATACATTATTTTACAACTAAATCCTAACTTTGGCAGTTTGGCTTATAGACTTCACCCTTTTGTACATCTAACTTCAACTGACTTTTTCAAGAGATATGCAGCCTCCAATATATTTAGCAGAGTAGTAAATCATGAATTTTTAGTTCCGATAATATATTGTTTGGTTTTCATAGCCTTATTAGTCTTATTATTCTCTACAAATACTGAAATTAAAAAATCTCATAATAATGTACGAATTGGATTAAATAAGCCATTCACAAATAAATGCACTGTATCAAAAGGACAAAAATACTCGCTTCGCCTTTCACCATATGAAATAAGGAAACAGCTTCAAGTTAGATCACTTTTACTTTGCTTTTTTTTCCTTGTATCGCAAACAATATTTACGTATGTAGTATATAGTCGGGAGCATTCTGAAAGTGACAACATCCTTTATGAATATTTACTATACTTAGAGGGTCCAATTTCTGCCGAAAAGACTGAATATCTACAGAAAGAACGAATCAATTTTGATATCATTTTTTCGACCAAGGATACAGTCGAGTTATCATATAGTAATGGTGAAATCGATAGTACAGAGTATTTAACATATTTACAAAGTTATGAACGAGCTTTATCGCATACTGAAGTATTGGACAGCATAATTGAGTATGATAACTATTTGAATAATATTTCCCTTACCAAAAAAGTTCCAGCTTATTTTTTATATCGCAGCGGATATGAGAATTTATTTAATAGCGGGAATGACATTCTAATGCTACTAATTATTTTCTTTTTAGCGACAGAGTTCTTTTCATGTGAATACACTAGCAAAACATCCGCTTATCCAGCTATAACTCTTATAAGCACAACTAAATATGGCAGAAGACAGACAACCATAGCGAAATATATAAGCTCTTTAACCATAACATCACTCATATATCTATGCACGAACACTTTTCGATTCATAATATTATTTTCCCATTGGTATTTTCCTGCCCTTTATGCCCCTTTATATAGTCTCGAGCAGTTCAAAAATGCACCAGACATTTCAATCTTATCTTATCTTCTTTTCTATATTCTGGCGAGGAGCATATTAATACTGATTATAGTAAGTCTTATATTAGCAATCACAAAAAAAGCCAAAAACGGCTATTTGGTTTTTCTTATATGCTCTATATGGCTGTTATGCCCCTATATATGTGAATATTTTGATATTGAATTCCCACATTGGCTTAATTTCAATTACCTCTACAATCTATGTTTTTAAGCGGAGGTTCATATGTTCTTGAGCATTTATAATATAACTAAATCATATAAAAACAATCTTGCTCTCAATTCATTCACAATAACACTGTGCCCAGGCATCTACGCACTTCTCGGACCGAACGGCTCGGGAAAATCAACGCTGATGAACATTATCACGGATAACCTCAAGGCTGACTCAGGCGAAATTACATACACAAGCGACGACGGCTTGACTGAAAATATTCTCAAAATGGGTGTGCGATTCCGGGAAAAGCTCGGCTTCATGCCGCAGTATCCAGGACTTTACCCGAACTTCACTGTTGAGCGATTCATGTGGTACATGGCTGCGCTAAAAGGTCTACCGAAGGAAAAAGCGAAAAAGGACATTCCGGAAATCCTTGCCGCTGTCGAGCTTGACGACGTTCCAAAACGCAAAATCGGCGCGCTGTCTGGCGGAATGAAACAGCGGCTTACGCTCGCACAGGCAGTTTTGGGTGATCCGGAAATTCTGATTCTCGACGAACCTACCGCAGGACTTGATCCTAAACAGCGTATCGCTATCCGGAATTATATTTCCAAAATTGCATTCAATAAAATCGTCATCATAGCTACGCATGTTGTCTCAGATATAGAGTTCATCGCACGCGATATCATCATGTTGAAAAAAGGTGTGATTGTTGACAACGCCCCGCCGCACGAGCTGACAAAGAAGATAGAAGGTAAAGTCTGGAACGTCCCTTGCCTTGAATCGGAAGTACAGTCGATGCAGGACACGTTCCGCGTGACGAACATTGCACGAGACGAGGAAAGCGGAAATGTTTCACTTAGGGTGCTTTCAGACGAAAAACCTTCCGAAGATTCCAAAATAGTGACACCTACGTTGGAGGACTACTATCTATACATCTTCGGCGATACAATAACGGTATAAGTAGGAGGTTACAGTGAAATTTCTATCAAGAAAGCCACGAGCACCAACCGCATATGTATATGTGGATTATGAACACTGGTTTTATTCCATGAAGAAGAACTACAATGTTTCACCCACGCTTGACACATGGGTAGCGGATCTCAAGAAAAAGTATTATATCCCGGAGATATATTTCTTTGCTGATTATTCAGACCCGGATATTTATCGCGAAGTGGACAAGTTGCGAAAGATCAGCAACTACATTATCGACACGTCCTGCAATCCAAAAAATAAGAATGATACAGACTTTATCATGCTCGATTTTTTGTACCAGAAGGCAGCACTGTTGAAGAGAGACGAAACTTTTATTCTGTTGACGGGTGACAGCCACTTCACGTATGTGGTAATGTATCTTGTGCGAACAGGTCATCCTGTGGGAGTATACGGCGTTAAAAACTCGGTGAGCCAGCTTCTTACTGAGCAGGCTTCATGGTATGAGATCATAGACGGCGAAAACGTCGCTGATATGTATTACAAGTATATTCTTGAATATTTCAAGGAAAAGGAGAATGGATATTTCAAGATACAGCATACATTTGCGAAAACTTCGCAGCTGATTGCCGAGCGATATAATCTGGATATAAATACTGTTAAAACGGCAATTCAACAAATGAAAAATGACGGATATATTGATTCTTATTCAGAGAAGTCTCGTAACCACAACTATAATGTTGATGCATTGTATGTAAACTGGAATGAGGCAAAAAACGCCGGATTGATTGTATAAATAAAGAGAGCAGCAGATTCAATCACATGAATTCTGTTGCTCTCTTTTTGTTTCTCCCGTATGCGTTATACACAGCATATTTTTTCCAGTTTTTTGCTTCCACCTAATTGGGTATCACATGCTTGATGCCCTGGCTTTTGGCCGCTGCGTTATCCGAGCCGTAGCCCTCCAGCAGATTGACCACGCCCCACACGGC